>LWTN01000001.1 GCA_002101225.1 Cycloclasticus sp. symbiont of Poecilosclerida sp. M
TCCAACCTCTTCTTTTCAACCGCTGACTTAGAGCACCCTATTCTTCATAGTCTTGATGACACAGAAGCCTTGTTGGAATGGTCTGAAATAGAAACATTACTCACCTCAATTTATGACTCTAACACAGGTCGCCCAAGTTACCCTTTACTGACACTATTTCGAAGCTTGTTGCTCGGCGTATGGTATCAACTATCCGATGTGCAGTTAGCCCAGTGTTTATACAGGGACTTATTGTTCCGTAAATTCTGCCGTTTAGAGTTTGGTGGTGATGTTCCAGAAGCATCGACTATAGGACGGTTTAGAACGCAGTTGGTTGAACACGATCTATGGGACCGATTGCTAGGTGAGATCAATCGTCAGCTTGAAGTAAAAAACATCATCATGAAAGAGGGTCGCATTAATATTATTGATGCAACGCCGATAGAGGCCGTGCAATCTGGTGCAGGCAAAGGCAAAGATGGAAAGCCGACAAAAGATCCTGATGCGGGTTGGCATGTTAAGAATGATAGTCGAGGTAACAAAAAGTCCACCTATGGTTTTTCTGTTCATACAGGTGTTGATGAAGATGGCTTTATTCACCGCCAAAGTGTGACGCCAGGTAATGTTCACGATTCTCAAGAGCGTGACACCTTATTGTTAGGTGATGAGAGTGCACTGTATGCGGATGCTGCTTATAGCTCACAACGGACCAGAGATAAGTTAGCAAAATATGGCATTGACGATCAAGTGCAACGAAAAGGCTATCGGGGTAAACCTTTATCAGAAGAGGAGCAAACCCGTAACAAAGTGATTGCGCTCACCCGAGCAGGTGGTGAGCGTCCTTTTGCCACGTACAAGAGACATTATGGGCTTGGCAGAACACGATTTATGGGGCT
>LWTN01000002.1 GCA_002101225.1 Cycloclasticus sp. symbiont of Poecilosclerida sp. M
ATTATGGTTTTCGTTTAAGCCACGCTCCCAGCTATGATATGGTTTAGCAAAGTAGGTGTTACAGTCTAATGTCTCAGCTAATTCATCATGCCAACTAAACTCTCTACCATTATCAAAGGTTAAAGTTTTAACCCAGTGCTTGAGTGGTGTGAGCAGTTTAGCAATAGCATCATTTGCAGCCTGTGCAGTCTTATTGGCAATAGGTAGTGCAAGATAAAGTCTGCTCTTACGCTCAGCAAGGGTAGCGAAGCCGCCTTTATGACCTTTGCCAATCACTAGGTCAACTTCCCAGTCGCCAATGCGAGTGCGTTTATCAACAATACTAGGCCGATTGTCAATATCCACACGATTAGGTATCCTGCCTCGATAATCATTCTTACCATAGCGTTTTCGATACTTTTTATGCTGATGGCGTAGATATTTGTAAAGCTCACCACCTATCGCTTTGTTTTGCAAAACAAAGCGATAGGTGGTTTCAGTGCTGATTTTAATCTTTTTATCCAACTCTAAACGCCCCACGATTTGTTCAGGACTCCAGTATTCTTTTAGTTTCTCACTGATGTAATTCTTAACCTCAGTAGTGAGCTTAATAGCTTTGTTCTTTTCTTGGTGTCGCCTACCAGCAAGCTTGTTAGCTTGTTGGTAGCGATAACCTCTTTGACCAGTATTGCGGGATAATTCTCGGGAAATGGTTGATTTGTTTCTATTCATTGAATTGGCAATAAAAGTTTGGTCATATCCTTGTTTGTTTAGCAGGTAAATATGGTATCTTTGTTCGCAGGTCAATTGGGTATATTTTTTCATGTTTCACTCCTTTTTCTTGTCGGATTAAAGAGTGGTTAATATACCCTTTTGACCAACTAACGAGTGTTGCACTTATGATGTGAATTCAAG
>LWTN01000003.1 GCA_002101225.1 Cycloclasticus sp. symbiont of Poecilosclerida sp. M
CCTTATATGGAAATTCTGAGATTGCTAAGTTGTACTAGTAGAGAGCAAAAATTTCACCGAAATAAAAAGGCCATGTAGGGTTAGCTACCTACATCATTGCTCCAGCTATAGAATGTTATATTATAGGCAAGCTGGTTATCTGAAGGCAATGAGGTAGGTAGCTAACCCTACATGGCCTTTTTATTTCGGAGAAATTTTTGCTCTCTACTGGTTTGGTTCCTTTTTCAGAACAATAGTTCAAGTGATGGTTAATGTAGCTGCTAATATAATGTAGATCCTACTTAATACTATGACTGTATAAGAGAATGGACTTACCTCTTGCAAGAAATATTATAACTGAGCGACTGATTGCTTCTTGGTGGGTTTTGTATAATTAGGTAAAGGGTCTAGGGAGACTCATTCAATGACGCATGCGTGACAAAGCGCGCGTGCGTCGGATAGGGCGCGCTGCGCGGGCTGAAAAACTAATAATAATATTTATTATAAATCACCAATGATTGTGAATAATGACTGGTGGGCGGGTGACGTAACTGGCGATCTTCACGGGAGTTTCTCACGAGAAGTGTTCTTGTCCTCTGTTACTGATCGCAGGTTAGCAGTATAGTAGGGCCTGCAGAAAGAACAAAAGAGATATAGTGAGGTTGAGTCAATGGGGCGGCCATTTTTTGGAGATGTTAACCCTACATACTCTCTGATTAACCCATTCCCTGGTGTAAGCGCCTAAAGGCGCTCATGATCGGTAGCGTCTTTGAAAACTGACACAAAACATTCATGTTTCGAATTTAGCGCCTATCAGCAGATAGCCAGTAAGATTCTCTACAGCCTGGCAACCTTGGAATATCCCTATAAGGCTGGTTGCTATGTGCTAGAGCCCTTAGACGTCAACGTTCGAAAATGGCATCCA
>LWTN01000004.1 GCA_002101225.1 Cycloclasticus sp. symbiont of Poecilosclerida sp. M
ACTTTCTAGGTCTAGAATTTAACTTATGAACGGCTATTCTAACTTCTTCATAAGCAATATCAACTAAACACATAGATTTTGGAAAATATTGCCTTAAAAGTCCATTGGCATTTTCATTTTGTCCTCGTTCCCATGAGTGATATGGCTTGGCAAAGTAACTATTACATTCAAGTTGGCTATTCACCGTTTCATGTTTGGCAAACTCTTTCCCATTATCGTAAGTAATGGACTCCACCCATGTCTTAATCGGCTGTAATACCTGTGTGATCGCCTGTGCCACTTTATTGGCTTGCTTGGTGTTTACAGGGTAAGCCACTCTTAATTTACAAACACGTTCATCCAATGTGACTATCGCCCCCTGGTGCCCTTTCCCAATAATGGTGTCTGCTTCCCAGTGACCGAAAATTTCCCGATTGTTTACCTTATTACAGCGTTCATCTATATCAACACGATTCGGTATGCCAGTTCGGTTATTGGCGTACCCATAGCGTTTACGATACTTTTTACCTTGCTGTCTAAGGTGTTTATATAGCTGCCCACTTTGTTTTTTATCAGAAAGAATAAAGCGATAGATTGTTTCATGATGAAGACAAACATTATCCACTTCCTTCAATCTGCCACTGATCTG
This sequence comes from Cycloclasticus sp. symbiont of Poecilosclerida sp. M, assembly GCA_002101225.1. Classification (GTDB taxonomy): domain Bacteria; phylum Pseudomonadota; class Gammaproteobacteria; order Methylococcales; family Cycloclasticaceae; genus Cycloclasticus. The sequence goes on from LWTN01000004.1 coordinate 629, forward strand.
TTCAGGACTCCAATCTTGCTCTAAATGCAGGGTGATCTTTGATTGCAATTGCGCCGTCATCTTCACCGCTTTTGATTTACTTTTATGTCGAGCTATCGCTTTATTTTGTGCTTGTTGGTAACGATAACCCTTTTTCCCTGTATTACGTGCTATTTCTCGGCTAATGGTCGTGTGGCTGCGTCCCATATCCCTGCCAATTTGTCTCATTGACTCTCCTTTTTTAAGGCTAATTGCGATATAATGCCTCTCTTCAGAGGCTAGTTGTGCGTACATAATCCACTC
>LWTN01000005.1 GCA_002101225.1 Cycloclasticus sp. symbiont of Poecilosclerida sp. M
ATGCTTCTTCATGCATTCAAGTGAATAAGTCAAACAACAAATACAAAGAACGTTAGATGGCTGTGACATGCTGAACTGGATCCATCTGACGTCAACTTGCACAGAGTCATGTTCCCTGTAGTTGGAAGCTTCTAGATGTGCATAAAAAAGAACAAAATTTCAAATTGCAAATATGAATTTCAAATGTAAACCACCTTTCTGAGCACATACTTTGTTGCTGGGTAACCTAATTGACCACAGTGTGTTTATCAACTTCAGGGCTACCTAATATATATAGGTTGCTAGGGGCATTACCCTATGATGGTCTCAGGAAAGGGCAAATTGTGGAGCATGGTCAAGGAAAAAAATTTCCCAAAAAATCAATGGACAGGGAATGGGTTAAAGACTGACCCATCACATCGCATGCAAGTGTCACAGGCTGAAGGAGTCATACGTACACTCGGGTCGCTATAGCCCAGGGCCTTCGGCTCTGTATCATGGAGAGGCTGAAGGAGTCATACGTACACTCGGGTAACTATAGCCCAGGGCCTTCGGGTCTGTATCATGGCCAGACATTCATCAAGTGTCACAAGCACAGATCCCTGGCTGACTGGCACATTGGAACAGCCGACCTACCACAAGATCGGTCTGGTCCATGGTGAAGCCGACTTAGAAAATTTCTGTGCTCAGATCATGCACTCTCATAATTTTATAGTACTACAGTGTTATTATTATTATTATGTAGGTACATAGAGGAGGAGGCTTGTGAAGTGTATTTCCCCACCATTATAACACTCACAGTAGAAGAGAGGCCTAGAAATGGTGGCCCCGATGAAGGAATGTGGACTAGCCACTATCTGGAGGGATGGGCTTCTGGGGTCCACGTCCCGTAGCCTGGGGTCAGATACAACTCTGATGCTAACAGGAATGCAAATTTAGTCATACAGTTTATTAATTATTCTCC
>LWTN01000006.1 GCA_002101225.1 Cycloclasticus sp. symbiont of Poecilosclerida sp. M
AGACTCTTTGGCAAAAGAACCGAGCCTGAGGTGCTAGATCAAGACACAGAAACCATCCATGTCACACATGAGCCCGATACCAACTACGCAACTCCTGAAGAAGTTGCCATAGTACAAGAGGATACTGAACTATTCCCCACAGTAGAGACAACATCCCTAAGCGTAACAGCCCCAGAAGAAGTTACCACAATACAAGAGGATAACAGCCTACCTACCATAGCCGAGCCGAAGACATCCCTCAGTATAGCAGCTAGAGAAGAAAGCACCCGAACGCTCACAAAGCAACAACAAAAAGGTTTCTTTGCTAGAATATTTGGCAAAAAAACTGCTCCTGAAGTGCCAGATGAATACATAGAAATTAACTACGCAACTCCTGAAGAAATTGCCGCAGTACAAGAGGATACTGAACTATTTCCCACAGTAGAGACAACATCCCTAAGTGTAACAACTCCTGAGGAAATTGCCGCAGTACAAGAAGATCCCGAATTATCCCTCACAGCAGAAACAACATTCCTAAGCGTAACAGCCCCTGAGGAAATTGCCGCAGTACAAGAGGCTCCCGAATTATCCCCCACAGTAGAGACAACATCCCTAAGCGTAACAGAAGACAATACACAAACACCTGCAGAAACTAGCAACACAGAACAACAACAAGGTTTCTTTGCCAGACTCTTTGGCAAAAGAACCGAGCCTGAGGTGCTAGATCAAGACACAGAAACCACCCATGTCACACATGAGCAAACCGATACCAACTACGCAACTCCTGAGGAAATTGCCGCAGTACAAGAGAATACTGAACTATTCCCCACAGTAGAGACAACATCCCTAAGCGTAACAGCCCCTGAGGAAATTGCCGCAGTACAAGAGGATCCCGAACTATCCCCCACAGTAGAGACAACATCCCTAAGCGTAACAGCCCCTGAGGAAATTGCCACTGTACAAGAGGATACTGAACTATCCCCCACAGTAGAGACAACATCCCTAAGCGTAACA
>LWTN01000007.1 GCA_002101225.1 Cycloclasticus sp. symbiont of Poecilosclerida sp. M
AAACTACTTGGAAAGGCACTGTATGATACATACATACATACATACATACATACATACATACATACATACATACATACATACATACATACATACATACATACATACATACATACATACATACATACATTACACACATTACATACATACATACATACATACATACATACATACATACATACATACATACATACATACATACATACATACATACATACATACATACATAGCTACGTCTTGGACATTACAAGGCCTCAACATGTACATGTACATGTTGACATCATGTGTAGCATACGTACGTACGTACCTTCATGAACAGTGAGAATGGTCTGGACATTTCCAATTCTTCTGATGACATGAGCACAACAGAGGATGGAAGAATATCTAAATACACTAAATAAACCATTAGGTCCAAATAATGCACACCTCTGTATACAAATCTTATAGCAATATAGCTATATGTACTGCTAGAGCAGGGAGCTCTCATAGTGAGCAGTAGCAAAAGTTCGACACGTGGTCGAAAACGACTAGCACATGAATTTTCTCAATAGAAAAGGCACTAGGACACAGATGTAAAGGGTTAACTGACCCATTTCCAATCCCTTGCATGTAGTCTATACCATCTATGCAAATATGTACATGTTACCTCTTGTCTTCTGATCTCATCCCTGCTATACTGCTCCAGTGACTCTGCCACACCCACAAGCTCCACCCAGTTCTCAGGAAACTGTGTCTTGATCACGTCCCCGGACTCACTTCTGTGGAGGAGGGTTGGGTTCTTCTTCATGCTCCCCAGCACCCGGCAAGGCCTCAGATCTTATAATACCATTGTTGCACCAGCAATACTCTCTGTAACCATATGTTACCTGTTCAACTATCTGTGTATGGGAGGACTTCTGATCACTGAATTGAACACCCATAGCCGATCTGCAGAATGTGGTAAAGGATCACCACAAAATAGAGTCCGCCCCTTTTCAACTTCCTTTCGCAATGGCTTTATTTCGAAGACCTGGTGTGGCTCAAGCCTTCCGTAATAACCGCCAACTCCAGCAGT
>LWTN01000008.1 GCA_002101225.1 Cycloclasticus sp. symbiont of Poecilosclerida sp. M
TCGCTTGACTGAAGTTTACGGAACAACAGAACGTAATATTAAACTGTGGTTACAGGGTCTGTGTACAATAGGAAGCACAGTGTCCCCACGGTTAGTCCAATGGGCAAGTGAACTGCTCACTGTACCAAAGGACAGGTTTTTAGCTGATGTCCGTTCCTCGGATAAAGCTGAATTGCTGTTGTCCATGAACTTGGGTCGCTTGACTGAAGTTTACGGAACAACAGAACGTAATATTAAACTGTGGTTACAGGATTTGATAGCATGTGAATGCACTGTCTCCCCACAATTAGTAGAATGGGCGAATGACCTAGTCACCTTGCCCAAAGACTGATATTCTAACATGGTTGAAGGAAACATGTTGAACATGTTGCTATCTATATGAATGTGGCTGAGGCAGGAGCTAATAGCTAGCTAGCTACTGGGGCAGGGGTGTGTGGATGAGGTAGCTAGCTACTGCTGGGGCATCCGGGGCAGATGGAGCAGAATCAAAGTGGACTGAAGGCACTGTGTCTCTGAAATAGCAGATACGGCTCATACTTCAATGCTAGCTAGTGTGTAATTAACTAGTGCACACTATTCTATGTTCATTTATAGATGATCTCATTATACAGTGTCATGGTGGACTAAGGACCCGAGGGCACTAAGATGCTGAAATAGCAGTTACAACCCATACTTCAATGCTAGCTAGTGTGTAGTTAACTAATGCACACTATTCTATGTTCTTTTAGAGATGCTTTCTTCATATCTCCTTAGGTTATTGTCATGGTGGACTAAGGACCCGAGGGCACCAAGTCACTGATATAGCAGGTACAACCCATACTTCAATGCTAGCTAGTGTGTAGTTAACTAGTGCACACTATTCTATGTTCCTTTAGAGATGCTTTCTTCATATCTCCTTGCAGCGTCATAGGTTATTGTCATGGTGGACTAAGGACCCGAGGGGACCAAGTCGCTGAAATAGCAGGTACAACCCATACTTCAATGCTAGCTAGTGTGTAGTTAACTAGTGCACACTATTCTATGTTCTTTTAGAGATGCTTTCTTCATATCTCCTTGCAGCGTCATAGGTTATTGTCATGGTGGACTAAGGACCCGAGGGG
>LWTN01000009.1 GCA_002101225.1 Cycloclasticus sp. symbiont of Poecilosclerida sp. M
ACAGAGGGATCTCAATCCCTTTTCATGTGGTGTGAGTTCATTTGTGAACTTCATCGCCTCCTTGTTTCAAGAGGGACTCCAGCACAGATCAGTGAACACTATTCGTTCTGCAGTTTCCGTAACTCACGACAGAGCAGAAGGACTCCCCTTGGGCCAGCACCCCATGGTCACCAGGATCATGAAAGGAATATACAATTCCAGACCTCCCAAACCGAAATACTCCTCAACATGGGATGTCACCAAGGTGACCACATACCTCAGAGACCTAGGGGATAACAGGGACCTCACGCAGAAGCAGCTCACAACAAAGCTAGTAATGCTTATGGCACTTGTTCAAGCGAGCAGATCGTCCGAGCTAGCCGCTCTGGACATAAGATTCAGAGTGTTCAGACCCGAAGGAGTCTCATTCACTCTCACGACCCTGACCAAGAAGAGGACCCCAGGCGCCGCACCACGGGAGCTATTTTTCGGAGGATTCCCACCAGACAGCAGACTTTGTATTATCAGCTGCCTTAGAGCGTATGAAGACATCACTGAAACCCTTCGGAAGGAGAATGTCTCCAAGCTCTTCCTTTCCTATGTGAAACCACACAAGCCAGTCACCTCACAAAGGATTGCGCACTGGATAAAATCCACATTGGAAGCTGCTGGTATCAACACGGGAATTTTCTCGGCCCACTCCACTAGAGGTGCTTCTACCACAGCTGCACTCAAACAAGGAGTTACAATCCCCGAGATCCTGAAGACAGCTGACTGGAGTACGGAGAGTACATTCAGAAAGTTCTATTATAGACCAGAAATGGATCCAACATTTGCTCACAAGGTCCTAACTGACTAGTTGTCATAATTATGTTGGCCTTAGTGCCTACTTATCCATTGGCCTTAGTGCCTACTTATCCATTGGCCTTAGTGCCTACTTATCCATTGGCCTTAGTGCCTACTTATCCATTGGCCTTAGTGCCTACTTATCCATTGGCCTTAGTGCCTACTATCTTATCCACGGGCCTTAGTGCCTACTTATCCACTGGCCTTAGTGCCTTACTTATCCATTGGCCTTAGTGCCTACTATCTTATCCACGGGCCTTAGTGCCTACCATGTATAG
>LWTN01000010.1 GCA_002101225.1 Cycloclasticus sp. symbiont of Poecilosclerida sp. M
TGCCCTCCCCACCCATGCTTCTTCATGCATTCAAGTGAATAAGTCATTATAACAACCACAAAGAACATTATGTTCAGCTGTGACATGCTGAGCTGGATCCACCTGAAGCCGATGTACCTAGAACTTGCACACAGTCATGTTCCCTGTAGTTGGAAGCTTCAAGAGAGAACTAGATGTGTGTTATGTGTGTTATGTACATAAACAAGAACAAAATTGCAAATTACAAATATGAATTTCAAATGTAAACCACCATATTTACCACATATTTTGTTGCTTGGTAACCTAATTGGCCACATTGTGTTTATCAACTCCAGGGCTAACTAATAATATTATATAGGTTGCTATGGGCATTTACCATAATTACCTCAGGAAAAGGCAAAGGGTCAAGCTAATTTTTTTGCCCAAAAATCAATTGACAGAGAAAGGGTTAACCTATTCCCTGGCGTAAGCGGTTATATCTGCAGAAATCGGGTAGCACCTTTGTAAAAGACACAAAACATTCATGTTTTGAATTTAGCGCCATTTATACATATCAGCAGATTGCCAATAAGATTCTCTACAGCCTGGCAACCTCGGAATTTCCCTATAAGGCTGGTTGCTATGTGCTAGAGCCCTTAGAAGTTAAAGTTCGAAAATGGCGTCCGCTCGCGATAGACTCAACCGTTTAAACGAGCTTCTGTGACTGTTACTGACTTACCTGGAGACTCTGCTGGTGATTTCTAAGGAGGATACGTCCAGGGCTACCTGCCTGGAGCAAGCTTGCTTGTTTTTACCAGCTCAGAAGCGGTTGGAGATGGCAGAGAAGAGATGGAAGTTGGGACTTAGCGGTGGCTCTGACAACAGAAGAGGTAAGCCTAGCTAGTGGTAGCTAGCTATTCTGTAGGTAGTCTACTGCTTTAGGAATAAGTAGATCAAGTTTTGAAAGCTAAATGCAAATGACAGCTGAGATCATGTTCAAAGAGTTGTATGTACCACCCCTCCCATGTCTACAGTATGGTGCTCCCATCGTGTGACATGCTCTCCAGCTGCTCTGTCATGGTCGCATCCTCTACTGAAGTCACCTGTAGTGTCCTATATAGCCACAGTGCCTGTCTGTGTGCCCTCCCCACCCAT
>LWTN01000011.1 GCA_002101225.1 Cycloclasticus sp. symbiont of Poecilosclerida sp. M
TGTAATGGTCTAATAAAGCTAGAAGGTCTCATAGCCTATAATTAATTGAAAATAGGACATGACATGACGAGCAAAGTAAGAAAAACGCGAATAAATTTCACCCCAGCCCAAAAGAGCGAATACGCAAAATTAATGGTTGAAGAAAACTACTCCAACAAGCAAATAATGGCGTTATCAGGGGCTGGGCCAACCGCTGTTACCCGGTGGAAGAGACAATATATTGCCGAGCAAGGAGGTGAAGAAGTGCTTGGGAAAATCCCTCTCGATGCGGATAAACGGCGCATTAAAGAACTGGAGGCCAAATTAGCAGAGTCTCAAGAGGATGTTCGTTTATTAAAAAAAGCCACCGCCTTGTTCATACGCGACAATCCAGCATTAAGGTGATTGATGAAATGAACAAGGCCGAAATAGTCACTATCTCAAAATTATGCGAGCTGTTTGACGTGCCGTTATCTAGCCGTTACTACAAGCCCATTATTAACCCTCTCGATGAAGACATTATGAAAATAATACAGCAAATACACCAAGATAATTTTCAATCATACCGCAGACGTAGGATGGTGGTAGCCCTTGAAAAACGAGGTATTAGTATAGGAGTGGCGAAAACGGCTAAATTAATGAAGAAAGCTAATATAGTGGCTAAGCATCCTAAAAAGCCACATTACTATCAAGGTGGTAAGCAAAAACCTAACATTCCCAACTTACTGAAAAGACAGTTCAATCAGCAGCAAGCTAACACGCATTGGGTTGGTGATATCACCTACATAAGAAACTATCAAGGCTGGAGTTACCTTGCCACTGTGCTTGATTTAGGGACACGAGAAATCGTGGGTTACGCCTTATCACAAACGCCAGATGCCGCGCTTGCCAAGCAAGCATTAATGAATGCCATAGCATTAAAGCAACCGAACACGGAAGCCTTGCTGTTTCACTCAGATCAAGGTGTACAGTACGATGCGAGTGTATTTAAGCAAACGCTTGCCCTTCATGGCATTACTCAAAGTATGAGTCGGCGAGGAAACTGCTGGGATAATGCTGTTCAAGAACGGTTTTTTAGAACCTTAAAAAGTGAATATTTGAATGGGTTATCGTTTATCAATCATCAAGTAGTTGTAGTAACAGTTGAGCATTACATACG
>LWTN01000012.1 GCA_002101225.1 Cycloclasticus sp. symbiont of Poecilosclerida sp. M
ACACCAGTATCACACACCATGTTAGTGATGGCGTTCTTGTCTTGTGTTGTGTGTAGAGCTGTAGACCATTTGGGTGGGAAGAACCTTGTGATGAATCTTGTCAACCATGGTAATCCTGAAGTGAGAATGCAAGCTTTGCTGGCTATTCAGAAGATGATGGTTCAAAACTGGTAAGTATACTTGCATACAATTATTAATTTTATGTGTGTGTGTCTGTGTCTATGTGTGTGTCTGTATGTGTGTATGTGTATGTCGTATGTGTAGGGAGTATCTTGGAAAGCAGTTGGAAGGAGCCAAGAGCTGACTCATACATAGCTACTGAGTTGTGTGAATTGTTATCATGTACAATTGTATCTAGTGCAATAATGATTGAAGGTCTATGGAACCAATGGCTTAGGGATATTACGCGGGCCAGCCCTTTAGATTGGGTAAAGCCTCGTCCCCAGTTTCTCTTTTTTGGTGCTGCTTTGCATGCCATGTGCCTTCCTGTACGGAGGCTAGCAGTTCTGGTAGTGCTCTTATTGCTAGCAGCCCCCTCGCAAGGTATGACTATAGCCAATCAGAATAAATGATTCATTTTATCATCTCAGAGATGTGCCTGCAGTCATACTCACTAAGGCAAGTGTTGAGGTCCCTAAGCCTCCTCATAGCATTAATCATATCTTTGGACATCTAGAGAAGGAGCAAAAAATCAGGAGAAGTGTTAGTTAGAGCATGCTGCTGAACTAATAGAAAGTGACACAGTAGCTACCATGCTTCTAATCAAAATGATCCATACTTTACACTCACTCAGCTTATATCTCTTTTTTACGAGAAGGGGGACTAACTTTTGTGAAAGTTTTCCCATTTGTGGCACAGATGTGTAAATTTTTCCCACATCCTGCCTTATTGGTCATTTTCAGGATGTGGGAAAATAGTGCCAAGGTCAGCCTATTCATCAAATTAATGTGGATGTCTACAGGTTTGGCCTAGGTTTCTAAACTAATAGAAAGAGAAGCTAATGGCCTACTGGTAAATCACCTAATAAAAAGCAAGAAAGTTATAGGTATAATTATAATAATAGAGAGCATATAATAATAGAGAGCATAGAGCAAAAATTTCTCTGAAATAAAAAGGCCATGTATGGTTAAAGTATATCAATCCTACATCACTGCCTCGATCTTCACTATAGTAGCTATATGCATGT
>LWTN01000013.1 GCA_002101225.1 Cycloclasticus sp. symbiont of Poecilosclerida sp. M
GGCATCTGAACTGACTCTGAAGGTATCTAACTCCTCATCACAGCCATGGCATGTGGTGAGTCATCCTTGAACCATCGGTACGCAGGTGTCACAGCCTCTCCTCCAGTGAATTGGCAGGTGAGTGTGTAGTCTTCTCCAGCTACCTGTGCACCACCACTACCACTGAGTGTCACCATCAATGAAACTGTATGAGGGTCAGACAAGTTATATGATTGGTCTATAATATATCCATGCAACTTACCAGCAGGGTTGCTCATTAATATGATGCACATTGTTGAATCAGTATTAGGATTATCCATTGTGGCTACTTCACAGCAATACTATCCAGTTGGTGATGTGGCACTGTTCCTCCTGTGCAGTCTGACAATCATGTTCCCTCTGTCCCTGTACAAGTCTTCCATTGAAGACTTCCCCTTAACCAGTGTGCCATTTGGGTATATCCAGTTTCCTTGTAGTGTTTCACCTCCAGTGTTACGACAGCAGGTTGTCAGGTCTGTCCTGCACAACACAGCATTAGCATCTTCACCAACTTCAGTTATGGATATTGCAGTATTGTTTGCATAAGTCGCACCCATGAAGCTGATATTGAGACCTGCAAAATTATATCGGTAATCAAAACCATGGCATTCCATACACACATGCAGTGATGCTGCTCAAATCACAGATGTTACATGCAGTGTCAGGGTTTTATCTAAGGGGAATGGGACTATCTTCACCTTCCCCCCCTCCCCCAAGTGATAAGTACTGTATTTTGGATCCAAGATGAACCCTATAGGTTCTTTGCTGCAAATTATTATTTATGTCAGCTAGAGCAGTTTATAATGGCTCTATCTAGTACCTTGTCCCTGCACCAGACCTAGCTTCACCACCACAGCCATCATCAACACCACATGTGAAAACATCTGTAGAGCCATTGACTGTAGAATCTAGCTACAGTATAGCTGTAACAGTTGAACAGTCTGTCTTAGACTAATCAGTATTAAATCTATAGCTATGGTCTTGACTGAAACCTGTTTATAGAGAGCACTGACTCACAGCAATAACAAATTGCAATCATTTATAGGCTACCCATGGACAGGAAGTGAGACACACCTACAGCTATTTGAGTGCAGTTTATAGCATTCAGGATGTAATTATGATACTATAGTACTGGGGATTCACACGTCACTCCTGTTGCTGGTGGTGGTACAGGGATAAT
>LWTN01000014.1 GCA_002101225.1 Cycloclasticus sp. symbiont of Poecilosclerida sp. M
CCCTGCTGCCCTCGATTCATGCACCCATGTTTTCGTCCGAAGGGACTCGGTTAAAAAGCCCTTACAGCCACCCTATGATGGACCATTCCGAGTCGTCCGCAGAACCCACAAATTTTACCAGCTCGAGATGAGAGGCAAGATGGATACAGTGTCAGTCGACAGGCTAAAACCTGCGCACAGGGACACACACCCTGCCCAATCTCTCCCTGAATCAAACACTCGCCAGCCTGCTCCACTGGCACGGCCCTCACCCACCTCGACAGCTACCACAGCCACATACGATGATGATGGAAAGAAGCTACGTATAATAGCTGGAGTGAAACAGTGAACACCTAGTCAGATCAGACCCGTTGCTCCCTCCGTGCCCCCCCCCCTGACCCGATTGACCCATGTTTTTTTTTCCTCCCGCGTGTCGGCGTGCGTGATTGTTTTTGTTGCCAAAATCTGTTCGGTGCATCGGTACGTTTCTTTGTTTGTTGAAAAAAAATTGAACAACTTCTAACGGTGGACCCCTCGGCTCGTGCATCGATGAAGAACGCAGCAAGCTGCGATACCTAGTGTGAATTGCAGAATTCAGTGAATCATCGAGTCTTTGAACGCAAATGGCGCTCCTGGCTTCCACCAGGAGCACGTCTGTCTGAGCGTTCGTTCCCCCCGGCGTGTGCATTTTCCCCCCCTCTCTCTCTCTTTTCCGAGTCGGGTAGGGGGCCACTAACCTGTAGAGGTGGTCAAGGATGGTCACCAGGAAGTGCTCGTTGAACTCAAAAGCATAAGGAAACTGGAATTTATAAATAGACATATAAACACAGCAGCCACATCAAAGGGACAAGGCTAAAAGGCCCACATTACAAGGTATTGGACTAATGATGGTTAATAGGCAATTGTAAATTATATTGACAAAGTATAGACCTATGTAGCCACAAGCTCACACCTATGTACATTATGTTCATTAGCACGCACCTGAACTGTCATTTGCCACACACAATCAATGAACTGCACAAAGATAGGTGCCCGCTGGTCATCGCTATGGTTACGGTCACCATGGCCAATACGCTGCAAGAGAAAGCTAAATGAGGACATGAGCTGGGATAGAGCTATGCTAGCAAGCTGGGACATGAGCTGGGATAGAGCTATGCTAGCAAGCTGGGACATGAGCTGGGATAGAGCTATGCTAGCAAGCTGGGACATGAGCTGGGATAG
>LWTN01000015.1 GCA_002101225.1 Cycloclasticus sp. symbiont of Poecilosclerida sp. M
ACAAGGTTGGGGGTTCTCTCTGGCTGACATGACAAGGTTGTGGCTTCTCTCTGGCTGACATGACAAGGTTGTGGCTTCTCTCTGGCTGACATGACAAGGTTGGGGGTTCTCTCTGGCTGACATGACAAGGTTGGGGGTTCTCTCTGGCTGAGGCTTCTCTCTGGATAATAGGGTTGGCTGACCACCTGGAAGTGAAGTGTCATCAGGTGCTAACAGGATAATTAGCTATAGGGGCTAAATCCTTACATGTGGCACTGAAGAAATGACCTCCTAGGCAACACTAAACAACCTATGATTTATGACCTACTATACTAGGCTACTCAGAGATACAGCTCTGTAGCCATGGATGATTCTTAGCATGTGTTGCTTTACTCTAGCAGTGTAGTTTCACACCTGAGCAGTCCTGCTTGTTTTGTGCCTTTTATGGTGTGCACTAATTAGGAAATTTGTGTTATTCCTGCGCGAATTTATGTACCACCATCTTATGTACCACCATCGCTGCTTCCAGCACTACATCTCTCTCGGCACTTTGGTGCCGAGACAAAAAGTAGTTTAACTGCTCACATATTTAATGTTTATGTACTACAATTTTGTGGCAGCCAGTGTTTTTCTTATAATTATAATTATGAAAAGGGTCTATTCAATATTGCTGTAATATGTGTAGTACCATTGGCCCATGTTATGAAATGGTGTGCATTAATGTGTACACATGTAGAAACTCTCCAACAACACGAGTGCACAAGCGTTCTTGGGTCCTGAAAACCCTGAGGTAGGTCATGTGGTGTGTACGTACGTATGTTCTTGCTGGGATGTGATGTGCTGTCTTTCTTTTAGGAGCCATATCTTGACGGCATCAGTTACAACTGCATAGCACCAGGGAAGAGGTAATTATGCACAGTCATAACTCAATTACTATTTTAGTTCTTGCCTGACCAACTACCCTTCCTCACTCTGGTTACTCCTCTGTGGGTTGTTATGTTCTTTTGTTACTATCCAAACCATGTGGTTGTTTTCATCCTTTTTCATTGTACAGGTTTCGTCCTATGGACAATCTCTCGGGTGGCGAGAAAACAGTGGCTGCTTTGGCTCTCTTGTTCTCCATCCACAGGTAACTCATCTCCTATCACCACAGCACGTAATGCATGACCACAGGTAACTCATCTCCTAGCACCACAACATGTAATGCATGACCACAGGTAACTC
>LWTN01000016.1 GCA_002101225.1 Cycloclasticus sp. symbiont of Poecilosclerida sp. M
GTATCCGAGGTTGCAAACAACACTAAAGCAGATAACACCATCCCAAACATTACAACAATATATGGGTGTCCTATATTTTCAGTCGTTTCTTAATAAACCTAGTTATCAGGTAAATATGAATAAATGCTACGGCCATCTATAGAAGAAATCCCAATAAGTAGCCCAGTGGGTCTATCTGGGGCTGTATTATGAAACAAAACAAATGTATGTTCGCCAATCAAAACTTCGATCAATGAGTGCTCAAACCCTTCCCATTCTAATGATGGATTTACACTTATAACCTCATAGCTTTTACCAGCAGTTAAAAACTTTTCCTTAACCCAAGTGATAAATAGCGATTTTTCTTTTTTTGGTGAATCCCATCTTTCCCTTGTGAATGAAATGCAACTTTTAGAATAGATATCCCAGTCTTTTTCCTCACATATCCTTAACTCAAAAGCAAGCTCCTGCTCTGATGACTGACCATAAAACTTCTCATAATCGCTTAAGGAAACCACTCTATCTGAAACCAATAAATCGACAAAATCAAAAATAGTTTCATTAATGTCATTAGCCTTCAACTGTGAGCATGAAGACTGCAAGCCAGTCATCACTAAAACTATTATCAAAACAGTTTTTTTCATTTTCACCTAACCGTTAATGGACCTTGGTCATTGAGAAGCGCATCGTACAAATCCGTGGTGTCGTTATTTGTAGCGCCAATGCAGCCAGCGGTACCTGAGAGATTTCCATCCGGATGCATTCCGAAACTATCTCTAGCCGTTGGGAAATTTGGCGTGATAGGCTGCCACCAACAATTACCAACACCATCGCAATATGACGGTTTGCTCGGATACAAAGGAACAGGGCCACTAGGAAGCGTGTAATCGTCTGAAGGTAGTTGCCCCTTCTTCCATGGACCGGAGACAGCAGGCCAACTGTTCGTAACATTTCCACTGCTATCAGTTTGACTCAGAGTGCCTGTAGCTGTGTCATACATCCAATCCAAACCTAACGGATCAATTCGCATAATTGGATTCCCTCCAACATACCCATAAGTATTCAGCCCAGCAGCCAGCCCAATTGGATCAGAGGTAATATACCTGCCTAGTGTTGGGTCATAATATCTAAAATGGTTGTAATGTAGGTTGGTTTCCTCATCAAAGTATTGTCCTGGGAATCTGAGGTTGACAGATATGCCTATCAGTTCTTGTGCGGGGGTATTCCCAAAT
>LWTN01000017.1 GCA_002101225.1 Cycloclasticus sp. symbiont of Poecilosclerida sp. M
ACTATGAAGAATAGGGTGCTCTAAGTCAGCGGTTGAAAAGAAGAGGTTGGATTGTGTTGAGAATGATTTTTGCACGATGCATTATAACAAAATTTATGCGTGTTTTTTGGGTTATGCTGAGGTCTCTTCATATAAAATATCTTCGTAGCTCATGTTTTTTCCTTATGTATTCCGTTGCTTAAATGTGGGTTCACAACGTTCGCCAAAGGCCGCTAAGCCTTCTGCCACATCGCTACTTTGCAGGCCTTTTACGGCTTCGTTGACTTCTAGTGCTAATGCGCTGTCAAGCGGTAAGTCTGCACCTTTGTAAGCCAAGTCTTTCATCATAGCTAAGCCATCCGAACTTTTGCTCGCCAAGGTATGGCAATACTCAAGCGCCTGACTTCTTAGTTCATCGGCTGGCGCCAAATAGCTCACCATGCCCCAGTCTTTAGCCTCAGCGGCTTTTAAACGCCGCCCAGACAGCATTAAGTCTAATGCTCGGCGAAAGCCTATGACCCTAGGTAAGCGCTGACTGCCACCCCAGCCTGGAATCAGGCCATAGTTAGCGTGCTGATCACCAAACACCGCATCTTCTGCGGCGAACAAAATATCGCAACCTAATGAAATTTCAAGGCCACCCGCTAAACAAAAGCCTTGTATAGCGCCAATAACGGGCAAACTGCTTTTTCAAAACCGACGCAGGTTTTATGCCCTAGTTCTATAAATACTTTTAAGGCTTGTTCATCTTTTGAGGCGACTTTATCCTGCACCTCACCTAAATCTGCACCTGTGCAAAAATGCGCACCTTCTGAACACAATAATATAACGCGTATGTTTGCATTCGCTTCGTGTGTTTTTAGAGCATCTTGCAAGCCTTGATGGACCGCCATCGACAAGCAATTAAATTTATCTGCGCGGTTAATAGTAATCAAACCAACCGCCCCCTCTATTGTCGAAACTACTACATCATCTGTCATTTTCTTGTCCTGATTTATAAGCCATTTTATAAGTAAGGCACAGCATCGCGGCCAATTTTTTCACGCGCAATAATTATTTTTTGAATTTGCGACGTGCCATCGCCAATTTGTAGCCCCAGCACGTCACGCAAACCTTGTTGTATGGGGTAATCTTTACTGTAACCGCCGTGCCCGTGCGCTAATAAACAAGGGGCTGTCCTAGATAACTAGCCCAGTTTCTCTTTAACCCATTGATTCAGTTGCTTTAACTGACTCTTTGGATCACTGTTGTTAAATCGCCATTCACATTCTTTTAAAAAGCGATGAAAATGATCTT
>LWTN01000018.1 GCA_002101225.1 Cycloclasticus sp. symbiont of Poecilosclerida sp. M
AAAAACTTCCATGCCCTCTAGGATCTCATCATTCTCCAGAGTGATGTTTACACATTGAACTGCTGTCATCCTATCAAATGATAAGCTAGCAAAAACACTGGAATAGTCATCAGGTTCTTCAGCAGTGCCATCTCGAGTCATCAACACTATCGTCACCTCTCTCTCCAACGACCCGCTAAAGATGCGTGCACACACTTGTACAGTTCCTTGGTCTTCTCTGGATGTGTAGACTTCACTCTCAAAGCCAATAGTCACCACATCATCATCAACAATGGTGACATTAGCCATGGGTCTTGTGGAGGTGACATCAGGATCATCACTTGTGAGGGTAACTGGAAAGTCTTCAGGATCTTCTGAAATGTCGTCATCTTCAATGGGAATGTCCACACACACTCGAGATACGTTTTGGTTGAATGTAAGCATCACTTCTTCTCCTTTGAAATCTGCAGGATCTGAGAGAAAAGGATCTTCAAGTGCTGCAACATTGACTTTCACACATTCTCTAACCTGTGGCTGTTCCATCTGCAGTAGATATCGTGACCACCACGCTTCTCTCTAAAGAACCACTCGTTATCACAGCACACACTTCAATGGTGCCATTCTCCTCATTCACAGTGTAAGATGGAAACTCAAGGTCAATGAATACACCTGTTTGATACAGAGTTTGTACAGTATCTTAATACGAGCACCTGCGAAACTCACCATCATCATCTATGATAATCAGTTTGGCCTCATCAGGATCAATCTGGACATTCTGTTGGCCATCTTCTGGTTCCAGTTCCAATCTTGCATTAATATCTTCATCTTCTTCGTCAATATCGTCATTCAGGAGTGGAACAGAGATGACTGCAGTTGTGGTGGCTGGACTGAAGGTGAGGGTGATGTTGACACTCTGGTAGTCTGTGTCAGACAGTGCAGTGCCATCCATGGTGTAGATCCTGACTACAACAGGACCTGACAGTTCTCCCTGGAGGACTCCCACCACTACCTCTATCTCTCCACCTGACTCACTGCCATTGTACACACTCTCCAAAAAACCAATCACAGCAGCTGCAGAAGAAAAATTGAAATGGTTACCTATAATAAGATAATTTATAGTTTAGCTTACCATCATCATCAATGATTGAGACAACAGCAGTTTCGGGGGAAAGAATGACCCTTTCTTCATCACCTGAATCCAGTGCTACTTCAAAAACTTCCATGCCCTCTAGGATCTCATCATTCTCCAGAGTGATGTTTACACATTGAACTGCTGTCATCCTATCAAATGATAAGCTAGCAAAAACACTGGAATAGTCATCAGGTTCTTCAGCAGTG
>LWTN01000019.1 GCA_002101225.1 Cycloclasticus sp. symbiont of Poecilosclerida sp. M
TCATAACAAAGATGGCGCTACTCTACTAAGTACTATGGAGAAACAGTAATACTGACTCTTCGAAATGTTTTTTTCTTTTGTTCTTTCTGCTGCCTGTAAAATACCATGAATAAGGATACATGTAAAATTTTTGTATACTCAGTGATAGTTATAAATGAGATGAAAAATTCTACTCTTTAAGCTGGAAGCACTGTAAAAGCTAATCTGCAATCAAACCATCAGTTCGATAATGTTCTTTTATAACCTACATGATAAAGACATGTTATTACTCATGCATGTGTTTTAAAAGTATAATAGATATAGTGCATGCACTTACTTCATCACGAATGTCTGCATGAAATGTATCATTCACTTCAGTTAAACGTCTCTTAGAGCCCAAGTTAGTGCAGCTCAATTGTGTGCCTAATTTGATGACAACTGGCTCCTGCATGCAGAGTAAGAATTAAGGTGAAAAGCTATAGCCATTGTAAACTTACTATCAAATTGAAGTGTTGTCTGTGACATTCTGATTGCATATGCTCAGTTTGGAGCTCTTCAAACGGATTAACAGTTCTAAAGCAACTGCTTAGATCTGGTACATCAACACAGAGATACTGTTGAACTGCACTTTCAACCTTGTCCTGCAAGTCTTGTACAATGTTATTTGTCATTTCTTTGACTTGATAATTTATAGCCAATTGAAGTCTATGTTAACCTGTGCTTCTCTTTAAGTGTAAGCAAAAACAAACCTGCCACTCTGCTATTATTTGCAGAAGGTGACTTCACACATTCCTCTGGATTAACACTTTCTTCTGAAGTGCATTGGTAGCCTATGGTTTCTTCTGGATCTCTTCTACATCAAAAGCTTCAGATATGTAATCAGTAACACTTTCTTCTGCATCACAAGCACCAGCAACACTCTCTTCGACATAACAAGCTTCTTGATCACCAGTAACACTCTCTTCTACGTCACAAGTGGAAGTTTCACCAAAATCTTTCTCTCCTGAATTATCAGCTCTTTCTGAAGTGTCCATATGCATGTAATCTGCAATAGCATCCTCTCCACATACTATAGTCGAAGGATTATCCCCATGGCCTACATGCTTCCTTGACAGATGAGATAGTATTAATGAATACCGTTTAAATGATGAGCAACAACCATCAAGAGTGCACGTACATAGACCTTGTCCTGGACAATGCTGGATCATCACCAAGAAGTTTAGGAGACAACATTCACAATGATTTTCTGGACCGTAAAGACCAGCTTTCTGTATTCAAAGCAGTTGCAGTTAAAAATCAGAAGCTTTGTAATGTAGGTGATTACGTTGCTTATCAAGGAGAAGATTTTTTTTTTT
>LWTN01000020.1 GCA_002101225.1 Cycloclasticus sp. symbiont of Poecilosclerida sp. M
TTCCAACCCTGTTCGTTACCACCACATGAAAGAAGTACTGAGAATTCTCCTCCAGCAGTTTCTCCATTGACATGAACACTCCATCACTGGTTTCCTCCAGTGCTATCATCTCCATGTCTCTTGTGCTAGCTTCTAGCAGTACTAAGGTGTGGTTGGTCACTGGGTAGTCAGGACAGGAGGTAGCTCCCTGTATTATGTACACATCATGACACATCATGAAGTTAGCGATGTCCTCACATTGAAGGTGACACTCAGTGTGACTCCACTTGCTGTCCTGACTAGAGAATGTTGTACAGGGGGTATATCTGGTAGTGAGGGGAGGCTCCTGGTGATTATCTCACTGGGGGTGCCTGTCCCTGCATTATTCACTGCTGTGACTTGGAAGCTGTAGACATCACATGATGTGCTGTCCTCTCTAGTGAATATGTAGTACTGGTCTTGTATTCCTGACACCTCCATGGGCCCAGTGCTGGAGTAATTCAGGTTAGTGGCAGTCACTGTGAAGGTCACTGTCACTCCCTCTCTGGTTACCAAGGACCAGGAGATATTCAGAGACCCAACTCCATTCTCAGTGGCAGCTAGTGCTGAGAAGATATCTGAATTAAAGTGAGTGTGTATATTATACACAAAGGTCATCTTGTTAGCATGACATACCGGTATAAAATATCACTTGAGCTTCTCCACTTGGACATCTCATAGCAGTCTCAGCCAACAGAACAGCTACACATACCACGGTAGTTCCATTGATATCTTCTGTTCCATTGACAGTCAACACAGACTCCTGCACTGTTATAGAGGAGGGTACTGCCATGATTCCTTGACCTAGGAGTGTTGCAACTGAATCTAATTCTGCTGTAGTTATTTCCGAACCACTCGGGAGGGTAACACGCCATCGCACACCATATTCTTGAACAACAGAGCATCTCAGTTGTACTTGTGTTCCAATTGGTGCTAGTACAGAGTCTGGCCGCTCAGTGAATACTTCATAGTGAGAACAGAGAGGAGCAGTTAGCTATGGTGAATACATTACTAGTTGGCTATACTCACCACCATCACAAGCAGCAGTAGCTGTAAACAGTAGCTGCAGTATAAATAGAGACCACAATGTCATTGGCTTCCTTTTTTAAAAAAATACGGCGTTGGCAAGTTACCCTGCCCCGCGCATGCGCGAGCAAGGTGGAGTACCTGATCTGAGTTCTCAGAAAATAGGACTGGTGCTTATTACCCTGCGCCGCGCATGCGCGAGAGCAAAGGGTTATGTGATCGTTTGTAGGTAGGTATATATATATCAGTTTATCCTATGGGAGTAACTGAGTTCTCGGAAAATAGGCCTTATTGGCACTGTTGGTGAGCAGCAA
>LWTN01000021.1 GCA_002101225.1 Cycloclasticus sp. symbiont of Poecilosclerida sp. M
TAGGACTAACACCACAAGTGAGCAGTGACCATCCCTATAATAGGACTAACACCACAAGTGAGCAGTGACCATCCCTATAATAGGACTAACATCACAAGTGAGCAGTGACCATCCCTATAATAGGACTAACATCACAAGTGAGCAGTGACCATCCCTATAATAGGACTAACATCACAAGTGAGCAGTGAACATCCCTATAATAGGACTAACATCACAAGTGAGCAGTGACCATCCCTGATGTTAGTCCTATATGGATGGTCACTGCTCACTTGTGGTGTTAGTCCTAGGGATGGTCACTGCTCACTTGTGATGTTAGTCCTGTCATGCAAAAATTGGTCCTATGGGGGGGGACCATCCATGTATGCACAGGTGGTCCGCCCAAATCCAGTTGGAATGTATCTATGGATAGTCACTACACACTGTACTTCCATTAAATTTAGTGTCCCAAGGAATAGCAGACAGTTTTTTGGGTGTATACATTGACATTGTAAACCACAAGTATAGGTAAGTGTTTGTTTCAATAAACAGTGAAATCATTATAAATTAACAACTAGATCTCATCAGGTCGTCTTCTGTGGTAACCACCTAAGCCACACGAACCCCTAAGGTAAGAAGACAACATAAGCATACATAATTGACATTGTGTAAACTGACAGGTCATAATAATGGCTGCTACAAGATACTCAAAGTATCACCCAAACCGACCATGCAGTGATGTGTTTTGTGTGGTAAGTCCAGTGCTTACTATTCACACTATGATGCCTGGGGCGATAGCGAGAAGGAATTCTTACGACAACATTGGGGGGCAGATGTAGATCTTGGCAGCTGCATATGCATTGCCCATCACAAAGAAGCCAAACGTGATCACCCACCCGAGTACACACCCAAGTGGAGTAGGGTTTCAGCTTCTAATACCACTAGCACTAATGTGGATATGAAAGAGTGTGTATACCCCACATGCAGTTCTACAAGCAAACTAATAACCCCCTATTAATGAACTAAAGCGTGCTTTGAAAGTTCAGAGTGAAAACCTGTTGCTATGTCAACAACACTATCAAGAAATGTATCGGCAGTTCAATTTTAATTCTCAGCACTGTGCTGGTTGTAATATTAAGCCTAAATCTGGTACGTACTTTACCAGGCATAGCCCCAATGCAAGTTTAATCACCGAGATTCTTTCTTTGGGTGATACGGAGGTGATCACTGCAAACGAGGCTGCCAGACACAAAGGTGTGGGTGCAGGAAGAATGCGGACCAGGGTGCCAGTGCCACAACTGCCAGAATTTGCCTGTGAGCTCACTTCAGCTTATGAATCTGACACAGACAGTTCAAGTGGCGATGAAGACTATCAAGAAAACATACAGACAGAGATAAT
>LWTN01000022.1 GCA_002101225.1 Cycloclasticus sp. symbiont of Poecilosclerida sp. M
TTCTAGAAGGGTTCTTCCCGAGTGGTGGGCCTGCCCAGCCACTGGTCAGCTACGTAGCTGCATGTGACTAACAATCAGCTGGTGAACCCAGTAGCAAAAGGGCAATGACAGAACCTTCACTATACGTACATGTATCTCATAATTCCCCCCCCTATAATAGAGACTATAATAACAACCATCAGGTAGAACACATCATGTACTGCAGGATGTCGATGTTCAACCATGCCTGCATGCATGCATGTTTGTAAGGTCTTCATGTTCATGTGTGGATTGCAGTGTCAACATGCATGTAGCTATATCATCTATATAGATATTCCGTGTCTGTAGGTTTTTATAGCGAGAGTATATCCAGAGATATTTGAAACCAGGTGGGCAATAGTACTAAGGTTTCCACTATAACTAGCTATACCCTTGCAGGTCAAGAGAAATAATAGTTGGAAGATTAAGATCTTTTCCTGGTGACTTTTTATCATATGCTCGTATTGCCCTTCCCAAAGTTGGAATTGCAGATGAAAAGGTAATGCCTGGTCTCATTCTGTTTTAAGACATCCACCATTAGTACTTAATTAGCTGTAGTGTTTTGCATTGAACTTTGGCCTCTACAGCAGTAGGCCTTATAGAAAGCTCCTGTCTTTTTTGCATTAAGATATCAGACATGGAATTCTTGCATATGGAAGAAGAGTTTAGATGTAAAAAGAAGAATCTTGAAGCATATCTGAAGGTATAACAATAATTATGTTGTGTGGAAAATCGCTAATTGACTCCTGTGCAGTTCAGGGGGATTTTAGCACCTGTCATTGAGAGTCTAGTTATTCTGGACAGATTGTTATATCTGAAAGAACAGGTATAGCTACTAGCTATACATGCAGTGCAGTGTGGACTAAGAGTGAGATAGCTACTTATGCAGTCAAACCTCCAGACAACAGCCAAGCTCGGGACGGGCCTTTTAGCCCTCTTAGAGAGGTTGGCCCTATCTCGGAGTTCTCCCTTTAGTCACCCCCAAACCATTGTGAAAGGGGTTTTTGGTGATAAAAGATATAAATCATGCAGTAACAACAAAAGCAGCAGCAACAAGCCTCTGTCTGGTTAGTGCTTCTAGCAAGTGTGCACACATGCATTTGAGTCATATGGAGACACCCATAGTAACACCAGTGGATACTATAGTCCTATCATCTTGAGTAAGCTGGAGGTACATATAAGAATCTATTGCAAGTTTCTTTACACCTGTCTCCTCAAATGCATCTCTTCTCAATCTTTGGGGAAACAGGAACATGCCTGGGTACGAGGCTAGAACATGCCCTACTGTAACAATGACACCCTCTTTTAGGACAGCTACTGCATCTGCCTTCTTGTCCTTTGATTAGTGCTAGCTAGCAAATTATTAATCTTGAGGTTCGGAGTAGAGAGGTAGCTAACCGCTCTTAGAGGTTAGATTTAAGTACTATAGAGATAA
>LWTN01000023.1 GCA_002101225.1 Cycloclasticus sp. symbiont of Poecilosclerida sp. M
GTAATATTATTATTCTACATAAGGTGACCTAACCCAATACTGGTAGTATATATAACCTGGCATGTGCCTTTTGTTACAGAAAAGGGAATTATCCCATTAGATAGAGGGCCTACCTACATAAATTAGATCTTACCATCATATAAATTTGATAGTGGTACCATGGTGCAAGTGGAAGCAAATAGAAACTAGCCTATTATGTACTCAGCTAGCTATGTTGTGTAGCTAGGTGTATGTACTCAGCTAGCTATGTTGTGTAGCTAGGTGTATGTACTCAGCTAGCTATGTAGCTAGGTTAGCTAGCTATGTGTATGTATAAAAAGTCGATAAACTAGAATTTCTAGATGAAAAAGCCATATAGGGTTAGCTACCTAACCAGCTTGCCCATGGAACATTATAGCTGGAGGCAATGATAATTATAGATAGCTAATCCTCATGGCCTTTTCATTTTGGAGGTATTCTAGTCGATATAGCTTTGCTATAGATACAGCTTCAACATCATAATATATTCATCAAGCTACTAACATCATGTATGCAGCCTTCTGCTTTTTCAGCGACAGATCAGCACCGACAGGTCCTCTGAACTACTAGAACAACTCAAGCTAGAAGGACAACCTGACTGTGCAAAAAAAATGACGTCGTGTAGACGAAAGACACGGAGCCAGAGCCCCCTAAATGTCAGGTATGACTCATCAACTGTGAACAGTGTATACCAGACTCTGCTTCCCTCCCCGTACTAATAACGGAGCCTGCATGGAGGCATGGCTAGTTACTTGCATTATGTGAAGCAACGAAAGTGGTAACGCTCTTTATGTTTTCTTGCTTACTTTTGAATGTTAGCACCCATGCCCTTATATAGTGAAGTCATAATTATTACCTCCACAGTCAGGATTGGAAACTTGGGCATGCGCTAATTAATTTTGGTCGGGAAGTCTGTGTTTGCAATGAACTTGCATAGAGCAACGGGCTGCTGTATTGTTCTGGGCCTCCTTGTTCACAGGGAAACAGCAGTCTCAGGTAAGTAGCTACTGAATCTTAGCTAGACAACCTAGTTTACTAGCTTAAATTGTTACTTTAGGGAAATTAAATTCTTGTCTGCTGAATAGTATCGTCCACGGCATTGCTTCAACGCTTACAAATACTTCTTGTATAGCATGGACAAAATTTTCGCCAGTCCTCCGTGATGCCAATGCCAAGAAGAACTTGCCTTAGTTGATGAACAGCCATCGAAGGTTGTTATGGAAGAATTATGCGCATGCACGTAGAATAAATAACACGGATCTCCCGTGAAATTTGGCCCGTCTCCAATCCCGTGGTGGTAATATAGTATCTATGGTGAAGCTAATCAGTGGTTCTCATTCACCTACTCCATCAACCCAAATGTTGTGTATTGTTTAATCATCAATTGTCATGCTCACATGATCCACCACATGGTATGAAATTTGAGTGCTACCTACTAGCT
>LWTN01000024.1 GCA_002101225.1 Cycloclasticus sp. symbiont of Poecilosclerida sp. M
AGGAACCATAACGTAATATTGTATGTTTCAGGTTAACGAAGATGGGGAGTCTCAACTCAAGATGCCTTATTATAATCCCTCAGTGTTTATTATGGACGGACCACCTTTAAGCTAGGAGCTACGTACATAACACTGTGAAGCTAGGAGCTACGTACATAAGAATAATAACTCCATGCAGGATCAGAAGTTTTGAAAAAGACCTTTGCAAAGAATCCAATTGTCAAAAAGGAGTTTTATGAAATGTATTATGACTGGAGAAAAAGTAGGACCAAATAGCATGGGTATGTAAATTTTAGTGAAAAGACAAGGTTCATTCACTCTGTTGCTATTTCACTCAGTCAGCTGGGTTTCTTACTGGAACGGACTGTTTAGAGCTTGTTCATGAAAGAAAGTTTCTTTTAAACCATCTGTGTCAAATTGCTCAACAACATCATGAACTTTTTTCAAAATATGATCTGGGAGGTGCTAAAGAGCTTCAATTTTCAGACTGCTGCCAAAGGGGTCAGATTGAAGTAGTTTGCCGTGGGACTTGTCGTACTATAAATGGTAGAACTCCTAAACCTGCTACTCTTACAATTACAGCACTGAATTTAGAGAACAACAACTGATTGGGGAAGTTGATGCAATGCCATCTCCAACTTGTTCCTTAATTAAATTAGCAAGGAATCATCCTGGGTTCTTCTGCTGAAGTTTTTTACATTTATTCATCCCCAGTACAGTAAGAGTTCTAATTTCTATCATTGTTTCCGATCATTGATTGGACCCCTAACTTGGAGGGAACCTGGCTATTTTTGAAGGGTGCACTTATTGGTCCAGGCTGCATTGAGTCGCTCGGTGGGCGCTATATGCACCATCACTGCCATGGGTCGCCTGCAGGGACAGCGCCTTGGCATCCCACCAGCCGAGCGCACTCATCCAACGCCCTCTGGAAGGGCAATGCTTCCCTCTGGCTGCGGAGGCAACTCAATCCCTCTGCAGAGGTCGATGGGAGGGTTTAGCCGGGAGCTCCTACTCCATGGGCCTACCATGGCCAAGACCGCCAAGACCGTGTCTGTTTGTTGTTTGTTGTACTGGTTGTTGTTGTTTTTTGCTGTCCTGTCAGATTGAAAAAAATGTGATATACAGTGGAACCTCTTATAACGGACTCTCCAAATAATGGACACCTCTGTCTAGCGGACAGAATGTTCTTGTACCAACTGATTTTCCTATAGAACTAGTGTATTTGCAACTCCGAATAGTGGTAACCGGTAACAGACAAAGAGTCTTGCACGAAACGATACTAGTTAACCTCTTATAATGGCCAAAAGGGTGTGGTTTTAGGGCATGACCTTTTGGTAAGTAGACTAGCTATCCGGCATCCGGCCTGCTATCTGAACGCTATCCTATGGCATCCCTACCTACTCCATTCATTGAAGTAGCTGAGTTTGACTCTTACACTCGAGGATATCATGCCTATCAAGAGATTTG
>LWTN01000025.1 GCA_002101225.1 Cycloclasticus sp. symbiont of Poecilosclerida sp. M
TCTGGGGTCTCGCCCCAAGCGGGTTGTAGGCTTAACCATAAACCTTGACCACCACTGCTGGCTTGGTATTTAACCAGTCCACTGAGTCCCCATTCTTTGTAATTTGACTGATGTGACACTAAACCATGCGCACGTAACTCCATTTTTAGTCCTTCTAGGTTGCTGTAACGGTAGCTAGCTGCTAACTCTATGCCACCACCGATTTCACCATCACTATTGCCATCGTCATAGCGTATTCCTAACTCTACAGATGGGTTGATGCTGGCACCGTTGGCTAGGGTGTGTTTATGGCTACCTTCTAATACCATACGGTAGCGATGGGCATCAATGAGCAATACTTTGGAATCTGTTAGATTGCTTTTGCCGACCTTAATATTAGACAGCGATACCTCACCTTTAAGGCGTAGGGTGGTGGTGCCGGGTATATCTAGCCAGTTATTGCTGGATGCCAGATTGCCACTACCACCAAAGGCGAGACTGTATAGCTTGGTATCACGGTTGGTTTCGGTTTCGGTGTTACTGTTGTTATCGTTAATTTCTATCTCGCCCCGACCATAACCTAATGTACCCCAGATACGCCTGTCTTGTGATAAATCATAAGCAATATAAGGGTGAAAGCTGTATAGGGTATGGTGTATGCTACCTTTGCTGTTATTTGCACTATTGCGTTCATAGTCAACATCGCTTTCGCTGTAAGAGAGGGCGGCACCAGTCACTAGGTCTTGGTTTATACGGGCATCAATACCCATACTACCGCCGATTATTTCGCCTTCCCAGTCAACGCCAGAGACATCATCTGCAAGGCTGAGGTAATTACCACTGCCCCATAGCATCATATTATCAACGCCGTAGTTATTATCCCCTGCTACATTCAGCGGGATGATGAAAGAGGAATTATTAAGCATTTGCTTGAAGTCTAATTTGTTTTCTATCATAGTGCGGGCATTGTTATTGTATAACTCTTGCAAGTTTGAGCTGCCTCCTAGATTAAAGCTGGCAGTGTCTGTTGGGGAGGCAGCTAATGCTTGGTCAATACGGTTGCTGATATTGTCCACTGTCATTTTTGATGTTGCTCTTAGCATTTGTGGCAGGACGGCGTTTAGCACTTGCTCTTCGGCTGCGGCATCTAAACTGTCACCACTGGTGACGGTGACGGTGTAGCTTTGTGTTGTGCTGCCATCTTGGGCAGTGACCAATATATTAATCTCGGTATCCGTATCTGGCGTTAGATTAATGGCAGTACTGGCTGCACCGCTGTTCACTGTAACTGTGGCATCAGAGTGAGAGGCGGTTGGGGTGACGGTTAGGCTGTTCACCGTATTGGCAACGCTGACGTTGTAGGTATGCGTGCCGCTGGCAAAGGTTGGGTTTAAGCTGCCTGCGGACAGATTTAAGCTGCTCAAAGTGGCATCGCTACTGGCAGCACGGGCGACAGTGACGGTGTAGGTCTGGCTTGTGCCATTTTCGGCAGTGACTACG
>LWTN01000026.1 GCA_002101225.1 Cycloclasticus sp. symbiont of Poecilosclerida sp. M
AGTTTTGTAGAGTCTGTGTCAAGTCTTGTACAGTCTGTGTCAAGTCGTGTACAGTCTGTGTCAAGTCTTGTACAGTCAGAGTCACAGTCTGAGTCAAGTTTTGTAGAGTCTGTGTCAAGTCTTGTAGAGTCAGGGTTTGTGTCCTCATTGTCGTAAATGTCTGTGGCAGGGTTGTCTTGCACAGGTGTTGTGTACTGGCACGTTTCCTCCATCATGTTGTACTCGTCATTTGATTCATTGTCTCCATCATAGTCTGAGTCGATGTCTTCGTAATGTCGTAATGGGGCACTACCAAGAGCATCTTTCACCTCCTTGAAGCGATGGCAAGGACCTACTACCAACACCTTGACACTGCAAACCCTGTGTCTGTATGACCGACTTCCAGGTCCAACTCTGGAGTAAGGTGTTGAGGTTACTCTCCTGAAGACAAATCACAAAAATAGATCAATGACATGTGAAAATACTTGATTTTATTTTCCCGTTTGTCTTTATGTGGATGATGATGATGCAGCCACTAAGTTTACTGAATAATTATTAACAATTCTTGTTGTGCATTGTATGCTCTGTCGGTTTATTATGCTACGCTGTATAATTAAACTTTGATTTCTAATTAAATTTTGATTGAGTTAATAATAACTAACACCAGTGTCCAATGACTGCCAAAAAGCTTGCCTAGATAATGCCACCAAACTCACCCTGAAGCTTCAAATCCAGCTGTGAGCAAAGGAAACAGGTGCACTGAGGCCTCCCTGGCCAGGTGGCCAAGCGTTCTTGTGGGAGACAATTTGAGGGCGATGCAGTTAGCATCCCACGGGTTCAAAGGCTCTAGCACACATGAGAAATGATCTCCCACACTTATCTCCGGGAGTGGCACATCATAGAATTTGATCCCACGGGCCTGGGCCGAGAAAGAAGCAAGCACAGGAACAGCAGCCATATTCGCGGTAATGGCGGGGATCTCTAGGGGCATGCGCATTACTGTGATGTCACAGACCTATTAATTATTTTTGCGGACGTCATAAAAAGTCATCGTTTGGCTTTCTTCCGCAAGAAAGAGCTCGCTTGGGAAGAGTTCGCAACATGAGGATATCATTTCATGAGGCAATAAACTTTAGGCATCTGTCTACCTTATCTCCTGTGTCTGGTATCTTAACAAAGCTTAGTTTAGATTTCCCAACCCTATACCCAAATTAGACAAAAATTGATGTATTTCATGCCATATCAAGAGCATGTTAGCATTAAAAGTGCCCAAATTTGGTGTGATGAAATGTGGACCATTATACTATTTACCTGCATTGTCTTTTTTCTTTATGCAGCCCAGTTCTCATTTACTGTTCCGAAGCACACATGTATGTCAGTACTAAAACCCACTGTGGTATTCATGGTATAATTAAAGGAGGAAGTGATATAGCCCAGGAAAAATTTCAGAGGGCGAAATGCTAGCGGTTACTAAATTTAAATCAAAATCTGACACGTTATGA
>LWTN01000027.1 GCA_002101225.1 Cycloclasticus sp. symbiont of Poecilosclerida sp. M
GGGTGCTGTGTACAGTGGGTGCTGTACAGTGGGTGCTGTACACAGTTTGTACGTGTGTGCATGTATAGAGATGTCTGGAGTCTGACTTCCCCCATAAGATTGAACTATGGACTTTCCTCGACTCCCCTCGCTCCAGGATTATGAAGTACCCAATCCTCCTCAAGGAGGTCAAGAAAAAGGTACGTGTACTGTACAATGAGGGGAGCTAATACCCTCCCTCCCTCCCTCCCCCCCTCCACCCCCTATTTAGACTCCACAAGATCACTCAGACGCACAACACTTGGAAGAATTATTTTATGCACAAGGCAACCGTCTTCTTGTGCATACATGCATGTGTATTGATACATACACTAACCACTGTTTAGACATTGTTTTGTTTATTCAGATCTCATCATTTGATAACCTGATCAAGGAGATTGACAAAGGACAGGAATAGCAAAGTGCAGGGATGTCAGGAATACCTCCATGACGACCAAGTAATAACACCAGTGCTGGAATATTTTGAACGAAGGACAGTTATGTTGAGGGGGGAATAAGGGGAGGTGATATAGCCACAGCTCCTAGAGGATAGCTAGCTGGCAGTTGTAATGTACGTGTGCAATGTCCCTCTCTGTCTCTTTACCTTTGCGATAATTACTTCATTGTAGAAATGTTTGGAAATTGAAGAATCTCGTGCAGTGGCATGGCCCATGGTAAAATACTCATCACTCACAGTCCTGACCTCCGGGAATTGACCCTTGAGGTGTAAGGAACGCTCAAATGTGAGGAATCTACGTACAGCTTGGGAACGTGACTCACCGAGAGGTTTGACTTGATTCTTCTTGGGCAAGGGCACGGAGAATCTGCCATCTTCCAGATGGGTGTGGTGATCCTTGAAGTGATCCACCACTGCAGACTCCTCGGGTGTGTGACAGTCCTTGATTGCGATCTTCTCCACTTCCCAGAAACGACGCAGCAGATCGTCCACAGAGAGAAGCATGGCATGATGAGTCGCAACGACTTGAGCTGGAGAACCAGAGCTGGTACTTCCTGCCAGAACCCAGCCGAACTGGGTTTCAAAGGCAACAGGTGATTCTGGAACTCCACACCGCCGGCCATGAAGCACCACCTCAGCAAAGATCTCCACACCGAGCAAGAGATCGATCTTCCCAGGCTGTCTAAAGCTGGGATCAGCAAGTTGAAGGCCAGAGAGGTGATCCCATTTCTGATCAGCGGGAACTGGCTGGAGAGGAAGGTCACTAGTGACACGGGACACTACAACGGCAGTGACAGCAAATTTCTTGGCGGGACGGTGCACTGATGAGACTCGGAAGGTTGCGATGGATCGAGCAGAGTTGGAGACGAATCCAGCGACTCCCATGATCCTAGTATTCTGGTTAGTACGAGGTAAGTGTAGACACTGAGCTAGTCGCTCAGAAACAAACGAAGCGGATGAGCCAGAATCGAGGATTGCTCTTGCTTCCATCATGGATCCATCAGAGGAGTC
>LWTN01000028.1 GCA_002101225.1 Cycloclasticus sp. symbiont of Poecilosclerida sp. M
TGTCGTAAAAACTATCGTCAACAGCATCGTCATTAATACTCAAGTTACCAGCAGCAACTTGAACGCCCATACCGGCAAGTTTAAAGTCAGCACGAACACCAGTAACCGTATCTTCAGCACTACCAAAGTTACCAATTGCACTAGCGCCGTTTCCACCTGGAGCAGTAGCTAAGATAGAAACGCCTAGTGGTGAGAACTTGTTACTAGAACCAGTGATACCTGCTACGCCTGCATCAGTTTGTGCATAAGCAACATGCCAAGTAATACCTGAAGCCTTAGTCCAAAGGTGGATAACTGACGCATCAGCATCAGAACCACTCGTATCGTTAGTACCACTAAAGTACTCAGCAGCAACGCCTAGAGCGCCCACTTTACCTTTGATAGAAATATCACTGTATTTACCTTCATTTTGAGCATCAAGACCGTTACTACCATCAGCAGCACCGACTGCGCCATCAACACTTACTGCTGTATTATACTCAAGCTTAACAGCAAAGCCATTTACTTTACCAGAAGCAGATAATACAGTTGAAGAACTGTCAGCACCTGTTTCAAGAGCTACTTTCCAGCCGCCTACTTTAGTTGAGAATTCAACTCTGTCTGCGTCAGCTTTACCCTTACGAGCAACACCTAAACCAGTTGTATCCCACCAGTCACCTGCTTTAATAGTTAAAGCGCCAATTTTGGTTACTAGGTATAAGTAGTCAACGTTAAGTTGTGGACTAGCATCGCCATTTGAACCAGAAGCTCTAGCATTCTCAGAAGATCGAGGGCCGCCTGATACACGTGTTTGTCCATCACCACGAACACCTAATTTAACTGTGGTGTCGCCTGATTTGCCAGTAATGTGTAAACGTACACGTTGACGTGTTGTGTTTGAGCTTGTACCAGCAGCAGTGCTAGCAAAAGTAGCATCAGAACCATTATCGATGTTTGCATATTCAAGATGTGCATCACCTTTGATTGAAATGTCAGCCATCGAAACTGATGAGACTGACGCCATTGTTACTGCAACTGCAGCGGCTAATAATTGTTTTTTCATTTTATGAAATCTCCAATTTATATAATTATGTCAGGATAATTCCTGACGCTTTCTCATCATTTTTCTGACGAATTTGGGAGCATTATAACTATGTATTTTTATAAATGCAACACTTTTTTGTAAAAAAGAGACAAAAATGGTATTTTTTTATGGAAATAACGGTTTTATTGGGGCAAAATTAACTGTTATATGCTTTTGTGATGGGGGTTGGTGGTTGTGTGGGAAATACAACTTTTTTGTAAAAAAGTGGGGTAGATTGAATGGGGTTTGTTTGATGGGTGTGGGGGTGGGTGGTTTGGTGGTTTCCAAGGGAAGCAAGGCTTTTTTTCTGTTTGCGTGGTGTTGGTAGTTGAGTGGCTAAAGGGGTTTTTAGGTTGCTTGACAGCGTTGTGCTAGCCATAAAGCCTTGCTTCGAGTGGGGGGTGTGAGCCATAAAGCCTTGCTTCGAGTGGGGGGTG
>LWTN01000029.1 GCA_002101225.1 Cycloclasticus sp. symbiont of Poecilosclerida sp. M
TATGTATGTATGTATGTATGTATGTATGTATGTATGTATGTATGTATGTATGTATGGTATAGACGTAACATGTACCTTGAGATCAGGCACAGCATGGAGCTCACTGAGCACTGACATGATAGCCATTGTCCATGGATTAGGAGCTTTAAAAACCTGACTCTCAGAACATGCCTCAAGAACCTTGGCTACGAACGGAATCACATAGAGAAGCTCCTGCAAACAACAACAACAACAAGGTAAAAACATTGACCTTTATAGATGAAGTGATGATGTACCTGTTGTCCCTTTTGATGAGCCTCTAAGATCAAATCTTTCAGGGCAAGATCCTACAAATAATGGCAAGCACTTGTGAGTGAGAGGCATGAGGAATAAGGATCTCCACCTACATACGTATGTATAACTTACTATCTGGAGAATAGGCTTATTTTTGGCTAAAGTCTGCAAACCAAGCCAACGCCCCAAATTCTTCAAAATTGCCCTGTCAGAGAAGTTGTTGCTAGTCTTGTCGGCTTGGAGAATCACCTACGTACACATGTACGTACGTACGTACGTGGCACATGTTCCACCAGTACAGTGTCACCCAACCAACCTTGATGTTCCTGTAGGTCTCTCTTAGCACTTGCTTACGAAGTTGAGTTGAACCAAACAAGGCAAGGAAGTTCATGTACAGCTCGTGGAAATTAGGTTCTATGGAAGCACGCTTCATCACAAGGTATTGAGCCACCCAATGAATATGCTCCTCTGATATCAAACCACTGGCCTCTTCTGTCTATAATTAATAGATAAGACTATGAGCCATGCATGAGAGCCACATACATACATACGTACATACATACGTATATGCATGTCGTACACACATGCATGTCATACACATGCACATGCATGTCATACACACATGTACATGCATGTCATACACACATGCACGTATGTACATGCATGCTGTAAACAGATCAGAGACACAGACTAGATCAATGGTGGTGTACGTACATGTACGTATGCATGCAGTATCCTGTACGTACGTATGCGTAGAGGAGAGAACAGACGTACCTTTTCCTGGAGATTCACTGCAGATAAGTTATTAAACAGGAAATGGATTTTATCCTGCAATTCCTCAGGGGGTTGGGTTTTCTCTGATTGTTCAGCAGCAACAAGGAGAGTATCAATATTTGTATTGTTGATAGATGGATGCTATTAATGAAAGTGTGCACACATAAATCATGGCCACTGAAAGATGTACAACTTACATCTCTCCTGCCACCTGTCAATGGACTACCAGCTGCACCAGGTTGCTTGCTCCCAGGAGAACCATCTGTGAGGCAGTTATACCCATCAGCTAGCACCACGCAGTGTCCACACCAGTGTCCACACACCAGCTAGCACCACACAGTGTCCACACACCAGCTAGCACCACACAGTGTCCACACACCAGCTAGCACCACACAGTGTCCACACACCAGCTAGCACCACACAGTGTCCACACACCAGCTAGCACCACACAGTGT
>LWTN01000030.1 GCA_002101225.1 Cycloclasticus sp. symbiont of Poecilosclerida sp. M
GCCGATGGGAGAGTGACAGCCCGCACAAAGATTAAATATCTTGCCATCAGTGGCTTTTAGCCCTTTTTTAAACTCCGCTTGAAAAATAGGGTCGTTCCAAGCATGAGAATGCATTGAGCCACGCCAGCCTTCATATTGCTTGGGATGACAGCCTGCACAGGTTTCAGGGTTTTCAAAGCTATCCAATGTTGCCTGATGGTTGTTTTTGGTGCGTAACATTGACGGCGCAAAAGGGCGGTTTTTTGTGGGTTTGGTATCAAGCCCAGCCACATCTTTATTGATACCCACTGAAGCGATAGAGGCATACAAGGCATTTAATGTAAGTATTGTAAAAGCAACACCGAACAGGGTGATTATGATTTTTTTCATATTGATTACTCCGTGGTTAAGTAGCTTGAATAATAAGCCACTGCTTCTATTTCTTCGTCGCTCATAGTCGCAATAATTCTACTCATGGCGCGTTCTCGGTCGTTAGTACGCCCCTTGTCTTTGAATAATTTGAGTGTGGTAATGATGTATTGCGGATGTTGGTTTTTTAAAATCGGTATGCCAAAGTTCTGCAAGGGCTTACCATCCTTGCCATGACAAGTAAAACAAGCGGCTTGTCCAGTGTCTGGATTGCCGTTTTCATACAGTTTTTTACCCAATGCCAATACCGCAGCTTTGCTTTTGTCTTTGTTAATTGCACTTCTGGTTTGCTGTGCATAGTAAGCGCCAATATGCGTGGCGTCAACAGTTGATATGCCAGCAACCATACCAGCCATTATTGCACTCGGTCTGCTACTCCCCTTAAAGTCCTTCAGTTGTTTGGTGATGTAGGCTGCATCTTGTCCAGCCAAAGCAGGGAAACTTGGTACCACTGAATTACCATTCAACCCATGACAACCGATGCAAGCAGCGACTTTTGATTGTCCGATTTTGGCGTCAGCTTGGACGGCAATAGCCAAGTTTGATAACGAGTATGTAAAAGCAAATAGATAGTAGGTTATTTTGAGTAACATTGGTAAAAGCTTTTTTAAGATTTAATAGTCATTGTAATGTTTTTTTTAAGCAAGCACAAGTTTCTTTACAATCACAATAGCTTTATGATATGCTTGTTAAGAAAATATATCAACAACAGATAAAGAAATACGATTACTTGAGTCGGTGGAACAACGATTAGAAGATTTGGCTATCTTAACAGGCAGGACTAAGACTTAGCTATTGTTGATAAAATTCAAGATTTGGAAGATATTTATCTTGCTGAGAAAGAGATAGAAGATATTAAGGCAGGTAAAGTGGCGACTATATCCTTTGAAAAAATGTAGGGTCGTTTTTGACTGGGAATATTGAATACAGTTCAAGACTTGAGAAATATTTTAGTAAGATAGACAATAAACAGTTATTAAAAGAGAGCTTTGCATAAATATGAATAATCATCAAAAATCCACTTTAAATAAAAAAACATTCCCGCAAGCATGTGCTACGCACGCGGTGCACCAACTTGGTACAATTTAAACCCAGCCTT
>LWTN01000031.1 GCA_002101225.1 Cycloclasticus sp. symbiont of Poecilosclerida sp. M
TTATCTGTGCACACACGTTCAAATCAAGGCACAATTGATCTCAAAGAAGCCAATGTTTTCTCGTTTCTGGATCTAATATTATACATACCTGTCCATGAAGTGGCCACTGAGATGGATCGCAGGATTTGTACCACTCTCCCTGTGTTCCATGTGTTTACAGTTTGTGAGCAGCACCACGAATTGTTCTAATATTGCCATTGACGTCTGGATGCATGAGGTGAAGCTCTTCAAATGCCTCAGTAAAAACTTTCCACGATTTCCAACCAGGGAATTAGAGCCTTTTTCCAGCAGTTAGACATGTAAGAGATTTTAGCGTTGGTGGCAAGTTTTCCGGGCTCCTGAATAGTTCAAGCAACATATAAAACAAACCCCCACACAATGGAATAAGATATGGACACAATTCCAGTCTCATTGTACTCCCTGATACGTCAGCTTTTCTCTTCTGCCAAACTCTAAGTATTTATTTGAGTAAACATGGTGCTAAATTAGTTTTCCAAAGTTAATTGACCTCTAGAGGTCACTAGAGGTCAAGTTCAAGATGGCTCCCAATCTCAAAATGATCTAAGATTAGGATGTGTCAAAACTGTGTACCAAATTTCACGCTTTTATCGGAAAGTGCCTATTTAAGAAAAAAGTGTACTATTTATTTATTTTTGCGGAATTTGGTGAAATTAAAATTTTCGCTGAATTTTGTATCCGCGAATATTTAATTCAACTCTTCCCCTTTCTAAAGGTGCATGGCACTACTAAACAATTTTCGGTGCCGAGACGTAGTGCTGGAAGCAGCGATGGTGGTACGTAAATTCACGCGCGAATACCCGTGAATAACACAAATTCCCTAATCAGTGCACACCATAGAAG
Source organism: Cycloclasticus sp. symbiont of Poecilosclerida sp. M (assembly GCA_002101225.1). Lineage (GTDB taxonomy): Bacteria > Pseudomonadota > Gammaproteobacteria > Methylococcales > Cycloclasticaceae > Cycloclasticus. The sequence goes on from LWTN01000031.1 coordinate 862, forward strand.
GCAAGCAGGTGTGCTAGAGTAAAGCAACACATGCTAAGAATCATCCACCATCTACTGAGAAGGTAATTCTGGCAGTAGCCTAGTATTAGTGTTGCCTAGGAGGTCATTTCTTCAGTGCCACATGTACACCCAGGGGGATTTAGGCCCTATAGCTAATTATCCTGGCTGATGACACTTCACTTCCAGGTGGTCAACCAACCCTCATCCAGAGAGAAGCCTCAGCCAGAGAGGACCCTAACCTTGTCATGTCGGCCAGAGAGAAGCCCCAAACCTGCCAAGTAGCTACCTGCCTGCATTCTTCCAACTATCTATACCCTATCTATACCCATAACATGACACTACAGTATAATCAATCTTTTTCAATGCATGGACTTGATTTTGTGAATGTGCTGAGACATTAGTCTTTTTCAAAGACTAACTTGTTAGTAGCATGCTGAAGGGAAAAATAGCTAAAATTAGTACACAATAAATACAAACATAATCAAAATCGTTAAATTTTGACTACGTTAATAATAGTATGCTTAAGGTACTATTATGACAAGAGACTGTGCACTAACTACGTATGTACTGTGTTTTAATTAAACATTTGGTTGTGATCAACACTATATGTGACAGGCTATAGGAAAAGGGGTTACTTCGCGCAAAAATTCAAAACTGA
>LWTN01000032.1 GCA_002101225.1 Cycloclasticus sp. symbiont of Poecilosclerida sp. M
TACATGACAACTAGGAAGTATTTATGCTATGGCTATGGCTATGCTATGGCTACTAAGTCAAATTTGATACTATTTTTAGTAACAATCGTTATTTCGCCGTCTAAGCTATGGGGAGTTGCATGCTCTCTCCCATCTATAGCCCTGTAATTGTGTACATTTCTTATTAATTTTTAATTAGTTATCTTGCATCCTCACACTTTGGTATTGAAAATTTTGTGGCTGCTGACCGCACAGACAGCTTTCCTGACTGAATGGCTTCAATGGCTTCATTCAGTGAGGCAGCTTTCCACTGCCTCCTCTGTGACCTAGACATGTCTTGGAGAGCTGGGGCTGGAGATAGCACCAGAAACTTATGCACACCTGATAAACACCACAGTGACCACAAGTACAAGGTAGACTGCCTACATTCCAGCTGCTAATCCGTTGCCAGGAAGTGTTACTGCCAACTAATACCGGATATGAATTGTTTGTGGTTTTATGGCTACGTGCTCAAGTGGTTGTTTAGCTATTTTCGTGGGTGCAGGATGCTGGAGCTAGCTAAAAGTTGCTGGAGGTTAGTAACTGTCCGATAATTGGAACTGTCCGATAACTGGCCCCCTTACGGTAGCTGCTAATATAATGCAGACCCTACTTAATACTATGACTGTGTAAAAGAATGGACTTATCTTTTGCAATAAATGTTATAACTGAGAGTCCAGATCGCTTCTTGTAGGTATGTAGGGTTAACATCTCCAAAAAATGGCCGCCCCATAGACTAATACCTCACTATAATTATCTCTTTTGTTTCTCTTTTGTTCTTTCTGCAGGCCCTACTATACTTCTAACATGCGATCAGTAACAGAGGACAAGAACACTTCTTGTGAGAAACTCCCGTGAAGATTGCGACCAGTTACATCACCCGCCCGTGCACCAGTCATTATTCACAATCATTGTGATTCGTTCATCATGATATTCTTTATTCAGCCCGCGCCACGCGCAGCCAATGCGCGCGCTTTGTCGCGTGTGTGTCGTTGAATGAGTCTCCCTAGGCCCTTTACCTAGTCATACAAAACCCACCAAGAAGCGATCTGTCTCTCAGTTATAATATATCTTGCAAAAGGTAAGTCCATTCTCTTACACAGTCTCCAGTTTGCAGCAGAAGCTTGGAACTAGAAACCAAATGTTAAGGTCAAAGGTCAATCAAAGTGCAGTTTCAAGCTTCTGCTGCAAACTGGAGGCTTTTGAGACTGGGAACAGGTGTAGGAGATGGCGAAGAACAAACCGCGAGAAACTCCCGTGAAGATCGCCAGTTACGTCACCCGCCCACCACAATCATTGTGATTCGTTCATCATTATAATAGAGAGCAAATATTTCTCCGAAATAAGGCCATGTAGGGTTAAACGTTATCAATCCTACATCACTGCCTCGATCTTCACTATTAGTTATTATGCATGTGCGCACTTCAGTGCTAACATTACACAGGGATAAAGCTGCATGGGCATTACTGAAGGCTTCTGTGAGAAGAGGCAGTGATGTAGGATTGA
>LWTN01000033.1 GCA_002101225.1 Cycloclasticus sp. symbiont of Poecilosclerida sp. M
AGTGAAAGCTTAGATTGACTGAAGTACAAAGGGCACTTTCAAACAGCAATTTCTCAAAACACACTGTTAAATTTCTTAACTTGACACATGTTTGTATGCATAATTATAATAAAAATACATCTTGCATGTATGTACCTCTTGCATATTATGTGAATGTTTCTAGCCTTACATACGTACTCAGGCTCTCCTCCATTTCAGGTCATCGAGACTGGCAACTTTCAAATTGTTATGTACACACCATTTCAAAAATGATGGGTACATCACAAATGTGAAGTGTACGTAGCTTGGAGGTAGCCTTACATGTCCTGACTGTAGGTAGAGAAGGTTGTATCAGATCACAATAATTATGTAAGCACTATTATTGTAGAGGGAAGGGGGGGATATCTCAAATTCAACAAAAGAAGTGGCTAATTTAAGGTCAGTGCATGCACAGTGCATAGCAGGTCAGTGCATGCACACAGCAGGTCAGTGCATGCAAACAGCAGGGCATGCACCACGGGGAGGTATAGCTGGGTTTTACACCCAGCACACACACACAATGGGATAAATAGAGTACATGTATAACATTCATTCAGCTCCATAATGAGAGTTCTTGGTGGAGTCACAGTGCAATTACAAACTTGAATCCCTATAAAGCGCCCAGCATACGTAGTGTGCGGGATCGCTGAAATTGACTCGTGTCCACCAAGAGTTCTCATTAAAGAGCTGACAAACAATGGTAGGACCTCCAGACATGCTTTGTGTACTGTAGTGTATGTTGCACCAGGCTTCATACTGGGGCACATGTATGTACACCTGCCGCGCCACTTCTGCAATGATGAGAGATCTCGAGAGACAGGGGCAATGTCTGCTTCTGACATTAGCTAATGGTGGTATTATCATGGTCTCTAGCGAGCGTGGGTAAAAAACATCACATCAGTGGCAAGCCTGGGTGAGATAAGGAATGAGACCTGCATGCATGAATGCAAGGAAACATCAGCATGCATGAGCTTGTCCTGAGACCAGCAGGAGTGGGTGGGGGTCTGGGACAATAGTAGTTGCAAGGACTAATTATAGCACCATTGAATGGGTCAAAATTAATGAATTAATTAGAACGTAAGCAGATGACACTAATGAACTAGAGATCTCAAGAGATCATATAACCCTGCGCATGAATTGACTAGTGAAGTATTGAAGCATGATTGTATTGACTACAGGACAGCATCTTGCCTATATGAAATGTGCAGAGCTACCAAAATGATATACAGCTAAAGTGTATATGCAAGCAATACAGCTAAACAACCTGGTGGAAGTAGATGAGGTCAGCCAGGATGTCAACATGCAGCAGCTAGAGCTCAGGATGTCAGCATGCAGCAGCTAGAGCACCCTAGGCCCTGTGATGAAAAGATCGTTGAACTCTGAACTCTCAGATGTACCGTAATATGTATAAATAGAAATTTGGGTGGGCATTTAATAGAAAGAGAATTAAAAACCGGGTTGCCTCGGGCTAAATAGCAAATCCTAAGTGCCTGCAGCCATTCCTGACA
>LWTN01000034.1 GCA_002101225.1 Cycloclasticus sp. symbiont of Poecilosclerida sp. M
CTGCATCTTTAGATGGTGAACCTGCCATTGGGATCTACCTTACTAAGGCTTCGACCTTCACATCTTTCACAGTTCAAACCATCAATAAAGCTGTCCGTGTGTCCGCTGGGTTGGGAAAAACTCAGGACAAGAGAGCTTATCTGAAGAGTGGTTGTACTGATCCTGTTAGACAAAGTGGCTATCTCTAAACGATCCACTGTGGCCAGCTGAACTTGTTGATGAGGTTATAATAATTATTATAGTATTATTCACATGTTTTTTACTGTTACAGCTACAATGAAGTGTGCAAGTTCAGAGGACAGCATCACTAAGAGTGGAACAACCATCGAGGATCACGGAGCAGTCAATCCAGGTCGCACATCTGGCCCTCTTTGCGTAGCTGCAACCGATCTTGACCTGCAGTGGAGCGACATGAGACAGAACTGGAAGTGACTGGTAAGACTACTGTGGATGACAGAGTGGATCCAGGTCGCACTTCTAGGCCTAGCCCTTCCGATGTCTCTCCAGTGGAGCACCAAGGGAAGACCCCCAGTGATACTGTGGATGACGGAGTTGATCCAGGTCGCACTTCTAGCCCTAGGCCTTCCAATATATCTCCAATGGAGCACCAAGGGAAGACCCCCAGTGATACTGTGGATGACGGAATGGATCCAGTGGAGTCAAAGAAACCACAGAAAGGGAAGATCACCGGCAAGAGAGGTAGAGGATCGTCGTTGTGCGACAACATGAGTGAATTCTACTCCCCAGCATCATCTAAAAGGATGAAGAACAAACCAAACTATTACTGAAGCACTTTTTGGTTATTTTTTACACACTTCTTGTCTGCTGCATGCATGGTTGAACACTTGTTAGTCATGGAAACACCATATACACTGGAGACACTGCTTTCACTGGGAACTGGAGACACTGCTTTCACTGGGAACACTATAAACACTATAAACACTGCTTTCACTGGAAACACTATATGCACTGGAGACACTATATACACTGGAGACACTGCTTTCACTGGGAACACCATAAACAACCATAAACACTGGAGACACTGCTTTCACTGGGAACACTATAAACACTGCTTTCACTGGAAACACTATATACACTGGAGACACTGCTTTCACTGGGAACACTATATACACTGGAGACACTGCTTTCACTGGGAACACCATAAACACTGGAGACACTGCTTTCACTGGGAACAGGAGACACTGCTTTCACTGGGAACACTATAAACACTGGAGACACTATATACACTGGAGACACTATATACACTGGAGACACTATATACACTGGAGACACTGCTTTCACTGGAAACACCATAAACACTAGAGACACTGCTTTCACTGGGAACACTGGACACTGCTTTCACTGGAAACACTGTGTACACTGGAGACACTGCTTTCACTGGGAACACTATATACACTGGAGACACTATATACACTGGAGACACTGCTTTCACTGGAAACACCATAAACACTGGAGACACTGCTTTCACTGGGAACACCATAAACACTGGAGACACTGCTTTCACTGGAAACACTGT
>LWTN01000035.1 GCA_002101225.1 Cycloclasticus sp. symbiont of Poecilosclerida sp. M
TAATGGCCTCTTTTTATGCTTGTAGATATCTGCAATTAATGAGTTATAGCATGCGTGTGTGCATGTGTGTGTGTATGTGTGCATGTATGCATGTGTGCACTATTGTATCAGAGGGGTGCATGGGACCCACCATGCAGTGTGTAATAATATTATCTATCATTATTAGATTCTTGTGAAATACCCGGCAAGGAAGTAAGCAGTGGATAAGGTGTGATAGAGTGACTTCCTCTCAGATTTAATATAACTGTCATCACTCAACATTGACTTGATTGCTCCAATGCTACAGATAGGACCTATAACATTATTAATTTTTGTTACAAGTGTGGTTATCTGTACATACTTAAGCCTTGAGGACAACACAATCGCCAGGATGAACCCTGTACATTTCCTGAGTTGATTATCCCATGCCCAGCAGGGATTGCAAGCTCATCATCAAACACACCATACCTAAATGCACTCTTTGGCTTTGGTTTACCTCTGGAATGTAAGCTTTCTTCATGGTCAACCTCCCGCGTAAATGGTGAGCAAAGCGCGGGTAAGGAGAGCAACTATAGGGTTAACGATTTGACCTTTGACCACCAATGTGAGCCCAAATTAAAAAAATCGCTAGAACGTTGAACTCTCAGATGTACCGTAATATGCATAAATAGAAATTTGGGTGGGCATTTAATAGAAAAATGTAAAAACCAGGTTGCCTCGGGCTAAATAGCAAATCCCTGACACGATGAAATTCAAAGATTGCTGTTGCTGCTTACCTACAGCGCCAATAAGCGCCTACCCTTCGAGAACTCAGGTACTCCCATAGGACAAACTGACATATCAGAGAGTGCGGTAGCACTCTCTATGTAGGGTTAGCATCCAAAAAATGGCCGCCCCATACACTAATACAAATTTAGGCCGCCCATAATTTTCTGTTGTTATTGCTATAGGCTACACAAAACTGATTATAGCCATAGGCTATGGCACTAAGCTGCAGCTACAACTTTAGCAAACTCAAGCAAACTTAGTGAGTTTGCCATAGTTTGCCAAAATTAGCTTGAGTTAACTGAGGCAAAACCTGGAAAAAGATAGGTAGAGGTAGAGGCAGCTGGCTAGAGGATTAGTAGCTAAAACAGTACACAAAGACTATAGCTCCAGCCCCCTAACTATACAAACCACAAAGCTGGAGACACTTACTCTCAGAAGACAGGCGGAGGAAGGTATCAGTCACCCGGCCAGGCAGTAGTCGCTAGGTATGACTTGAAAATACACTAAGTCTTACTCTAGAACAGGGTTCAAAGGACCTTTGAATTCAGATCACCGATTTCTAATAGGAGCACACCTTTTTATTTTAAAGCGCCACTCGCCACAGTGTTGCTGCCTAGGCTCTAGCCCTGACTGTTCGCTGTCTCTTGAGCTAGAGTTTGCCTTAGTTTGCTAAAGTTTGCTAGAGTTTGCCATGTGTTTTCTTTGGGCAAACTTCATCCAAAAGCCAGTTTGAAAATATAGTCACATGATAATATTATGACTGTACATGAATATTAAAGTTCTCAGAAAGAATGTAAGC
>LWTN01000036.1 GCA_002101225.1 Cycloclasticus sp. symbiont of Poecilosclerida sp. M
ACGAGCTAGTATTTTTTTGGAAACAGCTGTAGATTAACGGAGGTAGTTAACGGACACTTAAGGTTTGCGGTCGTATTACAGCTGTGCGGGAGTAAAATTTAAGGGAACATGTGACTTTTCTAGAAGCTCAGGGCATACCTAACAGATAACTGGAAGGAGTAAATTTAACTCTGAAGATGCTCGGTCCTGACTAGGAATAAACACTGCTGTGTAGAGGAGGCAGTTACCGGACACTGGAGGCAGATACTGGACATGTCTACAAAAAAGTGTCTAGCATTGAAAATATTGGCAATAATGGTAAGGACTGATTAGCTAAGGTAATTATGAGATGATTGAGTACAAAATCACAAATATAGGTTGGCTACATACAAAATCTGGGCTGATCCAATTTCTAAGCACATAGCTTGCAAATAAAGTCGTTATCTGCAGCTGCATCCTTGTCATCAAAATTAGTGCACTCCAGATGGTACCACTGATTGCAATTGTTACATTCGATCCACGTCTCGCTAGTCTCACAATCCTCTGTGTACACTACATCACATGCTGGACACTTGCATTCGTCTTCTGACTCATTGCTGACTTGCGATTTCTTCTGTCTCTTTCCCTTCTTCTGTTTCTTTTTCCTCTCTTCCTCTCTTCTCTTTTTGCGCTCTGCTTTCTCCCTGTCTTCTATTTCTTTCTTCTTCCTTCGTTCTTCTTTCTGTTTTAAACGTTCTTCTTTCTTCATGGCCTTTTCCTGTTCCTCCAACTCTTTCCTCTTCTTGCGCTCTTCTTTCTGCTGCTGACGTTCTTCCTTTTGCCTTTCCTCCATTTCCTTCTTGGCCTTCTGTTCCTCGAGGATTTTAATTACCTCATCCCCAGAAATGTGCTTTGGTAAGCAAGCTGTCCCACGGATGGATTTTACATGCTTCTCTGAGGTGGCTGATGGAACCTGAAATATATCATTATGTGAAGGTACACCCTTGTTTGTGAGGTCACCTAGGGGTACGCGACTGCACTGGTCTTTCAATTTCTTCCATGTGCTGTATAGCTGGTCAACCTCGCAATCATACCCTTCCTCCAAATGCCTCTCATATTTCTTGACCGTTTCCTTATCCAATTCCTCCTCCAGAGCAATTAAAGCTAACTTTTTAACTGCTATTGGCTGATAAGGCTCTGTCTCCTTTTGCTGATACACTTGTGACGGATAGAGTTTTCTCTCGTCAATGGCATGTCTATTAGGGGGATATATTCCCGAGTGTTTAAAAGCGTTCATAATAGTTTGAGGCTTTACTATTTGCAAGTATGCCTCTCTAAATACAGGGGAAAATGTGGTCTTATTTACAGTTGCTCCTGGGTGCTTACAATTGTAATTAATTACTGCCTTCTTCCATGCCCCTTTCAAAGCAGAGAAAAAACCCACATCCAATGGTTGGGTGATGTGGGATGAATGGGGAGGCAAGCAATACAGGAGAATCCCATTTTCCTGGCAAAATTTTGATGTATCTAAATCAATATGGGATGTATGTCCATCCACCAAGAGGCAGACAGGATGCTCTGCTGTCATGTGTCTCACA
>LWTN01000037.1 GCA_002101225.1 Cycloclasticus sp. symbiont of Poecilosclerida sp. M
CACTCCACATTGACACATTTCAAAATGACGGATACGGTGGCCTCTCCCTTGTCTAACTCCGCCTCTCCCGTGTCTAACTCCGCGCGAGCAACCGCGCGCTTAACGGGTAACCGCGAATTATCGCGATCTTATGTGCTAATGCGTCAAATTCCGCGATCGCGATTTCGCGGGTTAATACGTGGTCTCGCGGGTTTTCGCGAGTGCAAGCTTAAAATGTGATCTAAAACCGCGGAAAACCCGCGAACAAGTCGGCGTTGATGCGCGAGTTTTCGCGTGACATTACGCGTTCACGCGAGGATTTTCATCGTGGAATTACGCGGATGCACGGGTATAATCGCGGAAAAGTCGACATGGGCTGTATCAATGCGGAGCGATTTTTCACCCGTACATCAACTATAGGCCAGCCAGGGCCAAAACAGTGTTGGCTAACTAACAACATCCAGCTACAGCTAGCTATATCAATAGGTTGCAAAGTGGTGAAAGTGGTAGCATTCTTTATGTTCGCTCGCTCGCTTTTGAATGTTTACTTAGCGCCCGCCTAGGCCAATGGTAACAGTGGAACCTGTCTATAATGGTCGCTGCATAAGCAGGTCACCTCTTTATAACAGCAAGCTCACTGAGTCCCAAAGTGGTCTATAGTGTACATTTCAACCTGTGCTTAGCAGGTCACCATCCAACTTTTGGTGGTCCCACTATAGACAGGTTCCACTAATTACTTGTTCTATTGATAATGTCTTTGTTCAGTTTTGCAAGGCCTATTTCAGTGGCAAGGCGAGTGTTGGACCATCCTTCACTGAGCATGCTCGTTGGGGGAGGGGCCACACAATTCGCACGGGATCAAGGATTCGATTTAGAGGAAAACAGCAGTTTGCTGACTCAGCGAACCATGCAAGCATATCAGGTAGCGTTAATCTGCAGACACAGTTAACATTATTGTTACGTGCTTATGCAGGACTTCAAGGCCAATAAGGTGTATCCAGTTGCTACTGGCCACGATACATTGTGTAAGCCAATGCTGTATACATGTGAGCTAGTACATGTACGTACAATAATTATGCGAAGTTGCATACATAGTGGTTGTGCTTCTTACTTTCACATTATCATGCTTGAGGAATGATGTTTGACATTACACCCCTATAGTGCATAACAACTCTCTGTATTACGTATGTTACTGCTATAGTGAAACCTGACACTATAGGGTCCCCCTGATGAGATATAAAATCTACTTTTCATGTCAACATTTTGAGAGACCACCTCTGTAATTACAGGGCTCAAATCACAAGACAGCCAATGTCGAAACCAACTTCTTAGCATATCTGGTCAATGAAAGAACTTTTAGTAGCTACCACATTTTGATCTGACATTAAATTTTGATATGATTCTAATCGGCAAGTGTCAGGTGTCATACTGTTATGTTGACCCCTGAATAAGATCACTTGTTCCTGGTCTGTTTCACTTGCTGCCTATAACTTTGATACCCCAGATTTGACATGCAGTTCATGAACACTTGATTTGTAGCTTGTCTCTGTGTGGACTTGCGTGGCTGTGTTGCTGCAAA
>LWTN01000038.1 GCA_002101225.1 Cycloclasticus sp. symbiont of Poecilosclerida sp. M
TACCTCTCACACCAAACCCTGATCGATCTTGCTTTAGCACAGTTTTGACTGGAAATCTCTTCCCTTGTCTTTGTGATCCCAACCCCTTGTCTGGGTTCCAGCCACTCTGAAGCATCATCTGAAAGCCCCTGTTGCTTTCAGATATCCCATATGGTATCACACTGGGGGGGGGGGTGTCTCTGGTCGCTATAGAGATGGACAATGGAGGTGTGATGATTCGCCCTAAGGTCATGAGGAAACACTGTTTGACATGAGCCACAATAGGAGGTGTGCTTTTTCTCAGCACAGTGTTCTGGAATTTCATTTTTTGATGTGCCTTCCTCCGATGCTGGTTCTAATTCAGGGACACAAGGCCCCTCCCCCTCCTCCTCTTCCTTAGTTCTGTCCTCTCCACAACAACCGAAACTTTCTATGAATCCTGCGACGTCTTCATGACCCCTTAACCTTGCCAAGTCAGCAGCATTCAAGCCCCTATCACTGTATTCCTGCCACTTGGCACCGATTTCCATGAGATATTCCACGATGGTCATGTGACCAGCATATGCCGCAGTCATGAGAAAGAGTCCAGTGAAAGTTATCTTGTAGGTTCACATCAAACCCCCCCTCAGATAGAGCAGATTGGAGCAAATCTAACTCATTGTTTTCTGCGTATTGGAATAGTTTAAAAGGATTAACTTCAGCTTTGATCTTCTTTGAGCGTTTTCTTTTTGAAGGAATCCCCTTGGACTTCATTTTTCCTTTGTCTTTGTCATGTGGAACTCTCCTTATGGTTTCTGGTAAGCTTATTGTCCTATTTTGACATGGCAGTGACACTATCCCTTCGTAAAACTCCCTTGCCTCATCGCCAGTGAGTGATGTTGGAGGAATTTTACCATTCACTTTGAGCTCTAGACTTTGTCATCCAATTTCTGAGTTCTTTCTGGAACAAAGAAGATGGCAGTCCCAGTATCAGCGGGAAAGGTAGCCTGGAGATACCTCGTTGTAGCCATAGACCATTCTTCTTCATCGTTGTCCATCCTCCAAGGTTCAAAGTTCTCAAGTGGGTACGGTTTTCCTATTGCAGAGACTGCTACTATGGCTACTGTTATTGTTTCTTATTAATGCCCATTAATTTTTGATACAAAGAATGCAGCATGATGGAGTATCCACACACAGGTAACTGTGTAACTAGTTATCCTATCACTTACTGTGTGGCTATTGATTCCCAGATGGTATTTGAATCACATCAATTACTTTTTGATAAGTTAATAGAAAGATTACCAGCATCAGCAAGACTTCTGGCTAGAATAAAGGTAGCCATAGTAACCCTACAATGAGAATATGACTGCATTCAGTCCTTTAGTTGGAGTATGAAACTGTCCTGAGAAAGATCACAAGATCTCGAAATAATGTGGCCACAAGAGCTATGCAGGAAACCCTGCTCACTACAGAAATGATCACTCTAAGGTGTGAAGCATGACTGGAAGACTAGCAAGTGTATATTCTTTGTGCACTATCAGTAACTATCACAAGAGGATGAATGAACTAGAAGTAAGATCCGAAAAGATTAGAGCTGACAGTATGAGGTAATAAACGTTG
>LWTN01000039.1 GCA_002101225.1 Cycloclasticus sp. symbiont of Poecilosclerida sp. M
TTATTGAATTCGTGCAAGTGATGACCCTTACCGACTCGAGTTATTATGAACAGCTGCTCCAAGGCCAAGGCTTGCTGTAAGTTAGTAGCAACTTAGCTAAGGCTGTAGCCACTGTTCAGGCATGCATAAAGCTAGCAAATGTGATGAAGCTAGCAAGTGTGATGGGCTAAACCGAGCTATGCTATTTCTAAGCTCTTTCACAGACTCCTTTGCTATAATACAATGCATGACTGTCATGTTATAGTTGGCACATGCTGGTCTAGATCTACTGAGTAGCTTGTGTGTACCTACTTGGTATGTACGGTTGCACAGGAAAGAAAAAACAAAAAAAAATCTGTACATTATTAGCTAAAAAGTGAATGGATTGTTTCAAGTTCCAGGAGGAGTGAAAAGAAAACTAATTATCAGTCATTTCTGCATTCTACCAATGATTTAACTGAGGAAAGAAGAAAATCGGTTATCACATGAACTATAGCTATAAGTTGTAGCCAACCAACCTGTGATATAACAACCGGAGGTAGATGCCCTCAGCATCCGCTCTGAAGGTAGTTTCATGAATCCTGAAGTACGTAGTGAGTGATACACTGAGGATGACAGAAGCTTGAGGTTTAAGCACCACCTAATTATGGTAGAGTAGCATTGTAGTTTGCTATACCTAATTAGTGTTGGATGCCACTGCATTTGTTTATCTTTGCTGCCTGAAGCTGCTGGTCCTAAATTAATAGCCTGCAAAAGGTACCCTCTGGAAATTGGGCTTTAATCCCCTCGTTGCCTTCTTCCATGATAGACATGAAATGATGGCTCCACTTCAACTAGTTGAAGTCAACTCCTCAATTCTTGCCTGTAAATGCACTCTTTCACCGATATTCTTGTATATCACTTCTTGCTGCTGTGTGCTTTTTGTGGGGAAGAAAGATCGATTGTTAGCAAATTTGCTAACTTCACCACAAGTAGGTATTACGCAGCATAGGACCATAATCTTTGCACTGATTACAAAGTGATGTAGTGGTCCTTATCATGGAACTGTAAACCTGCCCTTTCATCACCACTGGATGATGAATCGATTCTTGCTCTCATTCTTCCCTCTTTGTCACCCTTGCGGCTGTTAGCCATGTCTATGTACTCCTTTTGTGGATACTCACGGCAGACATTAGCAGAATCTATTAGCTTCATGACTGTTGCATTATCCATAATAACTGGAATCTCACAAAAAAAGTAGGATCAACAGTCATCTTGATCACTGACAAATACCTTCCAAGACATGTCAGTATTGATGGGTACGGTACACACTTCCTCTTCAGAAGAAACTTTGCACAGCAGAATTTGACGTTGTGTTTGATCACACCAGCCCAAAGGAAGACAAAGCAAGGATGAATGCAGTTCCTGCAGCCTATGAGAAGTTGAAGTGGTAGCAGATTGTGATGGAATACTAGCAGGTTGTGAGAGTGTACTTTGTGGCAGAGTGGAAGCAGCTAATAGAGGTAATGTGGGGTGTGCAGCAGGTAGAACAGGTGATGTGGGGTGTGCAGCAGGTAGAACAGGTGATGTGGGGTGTGCAGCAGGTAGAACAGGTGATGTGGGGTGTGCAGCAGGTAGAA
>LWTN01000040.1 GCA_002101225.1 Cycloclasticus sp. symbiont of Poecilosclerida sp. M
CCTAGGCCAACATTGGGATGCATTTGGTGAACTGACCGCACAATGTGATTTAATTCTTCATCATTGATGTCAGAATATCGGCTAGTGGGTAAATTAAGGTCACGGAATTGTCTCCAGAGAGTTGTGCGACATACTGAAAGTAGATTAGAAATATCCAACCAACTATACCCTACGCTTCTAAATAACTCCACTTGCTCAATATTTATTACCTACCATGTCTACCTTGAGGCATTATTACTTGAACTGGTGATATAGCACTGGGAGAAATAGAACTAGTTAAGATGCTTGCCTGAAATTGCCTGTGGTAGTCCCTGGAAACTGTGTGAATCATCCTTAATGTATCTAAGTCACTTGATGCGCCATATGCACTTGTCGACAATACCTGTATTGCTTCTTCGGTTGTAGTCAACATACAGTCAAGCTCAGTTACTAGTGAATCTCTTAATCTAACATCATTAACTAGTACTGCAGTAGAACACCTTTGTTGTAGTGACTGGAAGTATTCATTATACATGTGTGGTACCTGTAAAAAAAAAATTCTCAGCAACCAGGGTGTTGCCTGTAACTGGTAAACATTCCTACAAAGGCTACAAAGGCTACAAAGATGGCCATAACTATCAGTTGTCAAGTACGTATTCACCTATATTAAAGATGCCAGCTAAGATGCTAGCTAACGTGAGTGTCTGTTTGCTGTCTTGTCTTGAAGGCTAGACTGATCAGTCATGTACCATTATATGATTGTAGTTGCTGAAATCTACCCTTCAAGGTGAGCTACCTATGGCCCCCCAAACATTGGCAGCTCATCTGCCAGGCTCGAGATAAGAGGCTCTTTTTTACCTATCCACCTAAAAAACAATGACTTACTAATTCTGGCTCCTGGGCACTCACACTCAGCCATCTCAGCAGCGTATGGTAAAGGGTTGTCAGCTTAATTTTAGTGCCCAATGATCACATGAGTTTTCCTAAAAGTCACTTGATCATACTGTGACCATAAACTCACTAGATCACTGAGTATTATTTTAACAATCTAGTAAGATCACTTGATGTCACTAGCTAATGGAATAGTGGAAGATCACTTGGATCATAGAATCAGGCCCGCCAACGAAAATCGCAGCCAATGAATTTTTGTAGCCACATTTGCAGCCACAGTTGCAGCCACATCTGAGGACGTAGCCAATACATCTGGCATTGATCATAGAATCAGGCCCCCCCACGAAAATCACAGCCAACGAATTTTTGTAGCCACATTTGCAGCCCCAGCTTGTAGCCATTAATTGGATTCAAGCCCTGGCTCGATAGACAGCAGGCACAACACCCGAAGTTGCGCCCACACATCTGGGATGCCCACCATTTCCAGTGGCTCCCTTGAGGAGCGGAGCCCCAGCTCCCTGAGCCGTAGGCACAGGTTTGCTGCAGGTCGGGTTTGTAGCCACATTTTGGATTGCAGCCCTCGCTTTCCCGGCTGCAGGGCTCACTCGCTGAATGACGCCAATACATCTGGCATGGATCATAGAATCAGCCCCGCCCAGCCCTAGCCCTTTTTGTAGCCACATTTGCAGCCACATCTGGGGATGTAGCCACAATCCGTGGATAGTAGCCATTTAGAGG
>LWTN01000041.1 GCA_002101225.1 Cycloclasticus sp. symbiont of Poecilosclerida sp. M
AACAGCTAGGTGATCTAAGGCTCGTCCAGATTTTGGATGTAGTCGCTGCCACTCAGTAGCCTGTTGTACAGGGTTTTTCCATAGTAAAATTTGATACATGCTATTACCTATGAGTAGGGCATAAAAACTGGTGATCAAACAAACGGAAAGTCGCTTACTGGGGAGAGTACACCAGAGCAAAAAAGCGAGCCATGCCAGCAGAAAAAATATACCCAGCGCAGGTAAGTAATTGCGATGTTCAAAGTATAACTCCAAATTAAGATGGGATCCCTCTAGTAGATGCCCACAGAAAAACCAGAGGATAGCAAAAGAAACGATCTTAAAGCGTCCTGTTCTGAAAAATATAGCAAGAGAGAGCAATATAACCCAACTAATAATAGCTATTAGCGTTATCGGGGGGGTAGTCAGGTTAGTTGAAAATAGATAGTCATCATGGAATAAAGAAAACAGGCTAGGGCGAGGTAATATTACGCTGTGTAAGTAATCAAATAAGATGATCGGTTGCGTCAATAGTCGTTGTATGGCAGTAAACTCACGCTTGTCAATATAACTCTCCAGTGTGGTATCTAGGGTAATGCCAAAATAAATGAGTAAGATTAGTAATGGTAAAATTAGGAATATAGCTGCCCAAACTTTCCATGCGCGTGTTTTAGGCAGATCTGTGAGTAAGGTATATTCAATGACTAAGATATAGAGTGGTAATAGAATGGCATTCTCCTTGCTCAGGATGCCAAACAGCATGCCTAAAACCACTACAATACTCATTCCGCATAAACTGCGTAGGGATGATTCCGGATTGCGTATACGCATCCATAGATAGCCACATAAACCAAGCAACATGAAAAAAGTAGATAATTGTGTCATGCGCTGTACTGCATATAAAACGGTGGAGACTTGTATCGGGTGTAATAGCCATAATGCAGTTGCTAACAGTGCAATGGCAGTGCCTGCGTGGTTTCTCAGTTGTAACGGGATTGCTAATAGACGACAGATGAGGAATACCAATAAGCCGTTTAGCAGGTGTATCAGGAGATTAACTAACTTAAAGGCAAAAGGATCTTGCGGCCATGATTGGTGTTGCAAAGCAAAACTCAATAAAGATAGAGGACGCCCCGAGGGACCTGCTATGCCGCTAAAGATATAATATTGATAGCCATATTGTTTTATGAGTTCTATGCCAGCAATATTCCCATAGTCATCCAGCAAAAAAACACTCCGTAGTCCTGGATAATAGATGATGCTTGTGAACAGAAGCAGGCAACACATGCTGATAAATACCCACGGGATACGCTTCATTGAGAGCAGATTTTTTTGCAGATATTTAAAAAAAAGACCTCCGATAAGGAGGTCTTTGAGTTTCTAAACAGAAAAACTTTTCAGAATGTTATTATTTGCAAGCAGCTGGCAGAAATTTGCTTGGTATGTCTGTGCTGTTCATAGAGTCTACACCGTTGACAGTAGGTGACTCACCACATACCCAAGCTGTCCCATTTCCAGAAGCGATAGCATAGGTTTTGCTTTGAAGGGAAGGGTTTACCCCAGTAGCTTTCATGGTTGCTTGGATGATGACATTGCCTGTTATACCGGCTCCTAGTGCTATTGTTATGAA
>LWTN01000042.1 GCA_002101225.1 Cycloclasticus sp. symbiont of Poecilosclerida sp. M
TCATATTTATGCAAAGGTTTCAGCAATTAAAAGGTTGTGCCTAGCGTAAATTCAAATGTTTTAATTTTATCACCCTCTTTCTTAATTAGTGGCGTAGCGGCATAAAACCCTAGCGGACCAACAGGTGTCAACCAAGTAAAGGCAACACCAGCAGAAGCACGAAAGTCATCCGTTCCAAAATCAGAAGGTTTTCGACTAATACCACCCGCATCAACAAAGGCACTCATACGCATATTGCTACTGTCTTTAATAAAAGTGAGGGGAGAAACAATAGAGGCCCCCATAAGTACAGATAACTCACCACCTGTGGCGTTACTTGTAAGGTTACCGTTATTATCGACGTATTTTTCACCTAATGAGTTGAAGTCAAAGCCACGTACCGATGAAGAGCCACCTCCGTAGTAACGTTCAAAGAAAGGTAATTCTTTGCCACCATAGCCTTGTGCCAAGCCCAGTCTGGCATTGGTCTTCCAAGTTGCATGCCGACCTAATTTGTGATAACTTTTGTGTGAAGCATCAAACTTATAGTACTTGAAATCTCCAATAGGCAATGCAATGTCAAGTTTAAGGTTGTTAGCCACTCCTTCGGTTGGGAAGTTAAAATCGTTCAAGGTGTTGCTGCCCCAACTTAAACCTAATTTAATTTCATTTTTATCACCACTGACACATTGCGCTGGTTCGTATCCACCGGTTGTTTCTCTAACATCGGTCAATGCGGTTAGAAGGTTGTCTTCTCCCATCGTTTCACCTTCTTTATAAATTAGGGTACTAGTTGTTCTTACAACCCAAGTAGCAGCATCGAAACCAGTCTCAATCTCACCGTCTGTTAATACTTTTTCATCTCCACCAATTTCAGTCGCCCTTTCCCAATTGTTTCGAATATTAGCCAACGTAGCAAGTTGAGCGCCACCTGCATAAGTAGAACCACAATTCAAATTCTTAACGGAGGCAGTTAGATTGACATTCAAGCGAGTATCCTTGCTTACTGGAACGCCATAGCCTAGCTTAACGCCTTGTTCATTGATATTGTATGAAGACTGAGACAGCTCTGAGCCATCAGTTTGCTTGGAAAATACACCATAACTAATAGAGTGCCCGTTTTGCGTAAAATACGGGTCCAAGAAGTAAAAGTTTATTTCTTTTACCGCTTTTGAGGTTGATATTAAAGCGTTTAAGGTATTGCCTGTGCCGAGAAAGTTTCTTTCTTCTATGCCAATGTTAAAGGAAACGCCTGCGCTGTTAGAATGGGACAGTCCGATAGAAAAAGTGCCTGTTTTGGTTTCTGTGACTGAAAAGTTTATATTAATCTTATCTTCAAAACCTTCAAGTTTAGAAATATTCATTTTCACATCAGAGAAAAAACCGAGACGTTTGATTTTATTAATTGACTCTTCTAACTCTTCGTCAGAATACAATCCACCTTCATAAATGCCAATTTCTCTACGTACAACCTCATCTTGCGTCCTAGTATTGCCAGTAATGGTAATACGGTTAACATAGGTTTTTTTGTTTGGTGTTATATTGAATTTTAAGCCAACAATATGTTTTTCCTCGCCTTTGAAAGTTGACACATCAACTTCGGTAAAGGTATAACCTGTATTGGTATAAACTCGAGTAAT
>LWTN01000043.1 GCA_002101225.1 Cycloclasticus sp. symbiont of Poecilosclerida sp. M
CAAGGAACTAATGAATGGCTGCGTGCAGTGCTTGCCTTAAGTACTCTAGCTATGGAGCATTCTGATTGGTCCGTTGTGAGGGTGTGTTCTCTGGCTGTGCTGTGGAGCATTCTGATGGGCGTGGTACACACAAATTGGCCTCATGCAATTTAAAGATCTAGTTTGTGATCATATTAAATCTTACCCACGACGACAAAGCCACTATTCTCGTTCACATAATATGAAACGAGAATACCTTCCTGAGGGATTGAGACATTGTTTTCATCCCAAACAGCAACATCACCTAATCACAAATAAACGTTGCTATGTTTCCCTAGTACGAGAGTCATGATACATTGTCTACCATACGTCAGAACTTGTGAAACATTCAGAAGCATCCTAAGAGGACCTTGTTTTCATCCCAAACAGCAACATCATCTGCCTTTGATAAAACCTTATGTCCATACATCTTGGACCTTAGCTTATTTGCTAATGTATACAAATTATAAATTATGATTGTGCAAAAAGGAGCCATCAACATCTACTTTTTCATGATTTTCTATTGCTTTCGCACAAAACAAGAAATTAATACTAAGCTATCTTAGCTAAGGCTTTCCTACCGGTTAGATATCAACTGTGGCTTCTTCCAAGAGCAGGAGGCTTGATATCATGGCAGAGAAGACACCATTTAAGAGCAGGTACAGTATGTGCCTCCAGAGGTTCATTAAGGGGAAGCTCCAGGAATATCACTCTCAGTCAGCTCTACAACTACTCCCCCAACACAAAATCCATCAGAACTCATTAGCCCCTTACTCTTTTCGGTTCATTCTTTCTGTACTGGAAAGAGCAGGCTTTCTAACAGATTCATATAAATAGCCATTTCTACTGAGTCAGCAAACAATGAAAAGAGCCGTCATCTCCATCGGAGTAGTACAATTATTTTTCCTTCGTGGTTAGAAAAAATGTACTCCAGGAGTGACATCATCCAATTGAAAATTCCAGGCTTCTTATGGTGGACAGATGCATGCGCAAGCGATTGAAACCAGGCTCTCTTTTCCCTTCCCCCAACCCCTTTTGAGAGTCTGGGTACGAGGCTAATTGCAACCCAGTGTAGGTTTCTCACTGCAAATCACATTTCTGCGATCTCATCTAGTTTCCATGAAAAAAAGAGCTGATCGATCTGAGCATCCATTCCACTTTGAAGCCCTACAATTTCATTTTGAAGTCCAGCAAGTCCAGCGATTTCATTTACAGCTCTGTCAACCTGCGTTTTCAATGTTTTTACATCAGCTGAAGTACTGGAGACAAGTTTGTCAACGCTCCTTTTCACTTTATTTAGTTACGTTTAGTAATCTAGTGTACCTTCTCTTTGCCTTTGGTGCTATATTTTTCTTCTCCCCACTGTCACTAGCACTGCCAGTCCCAGCCCAGCCAGTCCCAGCCCAGCCAGTCCGAAAATTGCATTTTAAAGGCGGGGAAGAAGAAAAGAATGTAAACCACCATACTGACCTCATACTCACAATTGGCCAACTTCATGTTCCCCTGGCCAACTTCACCATGCACCTCCATTCATGTGCCCCAACTTCACCCATGTAAAAAAATCACAATCTTACTCTTGCATTATAATAATGGGTAAGTACTTGATTTTGGTT
>LWTN01000044.1 GCA_002101225.1 Cycloclasticus sp. symbiont of Poecilosclerida sp. M
ATATACGTATAGGTCATGTGACTCATTAAATTTTGATCATAATTTATTTTTAAAAACACTGATAATGAATCGAGGGCCTGCAATATGACATTTCAACGTGAATGGCTTTCACAATATTACTGCATGTGTGAACAAAAAATTTATGTACATATGTACCAGTAGTAAACAAACATTAGTGCACAAGGAATATGGAGATTCAAACATCTATAGCCAAAGATTGCTAGTACCTGTGACTCTCAAATGTACTGATATGTAGTCCAGTCTTTCAAGAAGAGACATGACAATTTGGCATTATAATTAAGGTCTTGTCATTGCCACTTAACTGAATACATTTGTGAGTGTGTGCTGATACATATGTATGTCTCTGTATGTCTCGTACTAAATAGTGTCATTCTTGCTAGTCTATCACTTCTTCCATGGCACGTGCCAAGTGCTACCACACTATGGACGCCTTTGTCAAGTTAGTGGTGGTTCTGGTGAGGTACTCTGGAGATGCTACCAACACTGTCACTAAAGTGAACCTTCTCAACAAGGTGGGGCAGATCTGTGAAATACCATACATTCCTACATGTATGCGTATCACATCATAATAGACCTCTGTTGTACATAGCCACACCTCCTAAGCACCTCCAGGCAAGATTGTCGGCACCTCATAATAACTTGGTTGTTCAACTGTAGGTTTTGGTGACCGTTTCTCATGTGCTTATTCAAGATCACGAGCACAGACATGGAGAATTCCATCAACTTGCCTACCATCGCTTCTTCATCATGCTCCTCAACGATCTTGGTGCTCCTGATCCGGTATTTGAAGCCATCAGCTTTCCAGTCCTACACTCCTTCAGGTATGTATGTGTATGTACATGCATAGATATACGAACTTAACGGGATTGGAAATGTGTCACGTGCAACTAGTATACTCGCGAATTATAGGCGTGTTGACATTCTGTTGCAACATGGTCGCAAGAAGTAGAGGAGTGTTTCTGCGCAATGCTGTCCACATAGGCAGCCAGACTAGTGGTCTATGAAGCACTGGACCTTTGTGTAGCCGCACAGTTTCAATATGTGTGGAGTTGTACGTGGGCACCAACAGCAATATATTCCTTTTTTCTTGCTGGAATAGCAACCTTTCTTGCAGTTTCCAAACTTCAAAGTAGAAAATGAGAAACTAAATAGAACTGCAAGAGTGAGTTTTTAGGTACCTAAAAAGTCACATAAATCTATCTTCCCTTTGAGAAATTCCATGCATGTTTGCATCAAGAAAGTAACCATAGATTGGAACTGCTGTGAATATCACAATACAGTCTCAAACTGTTATGAAGTGAATTTATTGTGACTAGTAAGTTTAGCTATAATTATGCTTCAAGTCTCTGGATTCCAATGAAAGTATCTACATAATCATAGCAATTCATGTGTGTTAAGCCATTAAGATAAACAGAAATTTAACTTGACTCAACATCGTTGGAGGTTCTTCCACAAATCTTGTGTCTTCTCCCTTCTCACCTAGAAGGTCTACCCGCTCTAAAAGGTCTACCCACTCTAAGAGGCATCAGCCCACATCACCTGTTCTACCTGCTGCACACCCCACATCACCTGTTCTACCTGCTGCACACCCCACATCACCTGTTCTACCTGCTGCACACCC
>LWTN01000045.1 GCA_002101225.1 Cycloclasticus sp. symbiont of Poecilosclerida sp. M
ATGGCACGGTACAGGGTGAAACAGTATGTACATGCAGAGTACAGGGTGCAATGGCACGGTACAGGGTGAAACAGTATGTACATGCAGAGTACAGGGTGCAATGGCACGGTGCAGTGTGTTTGCTGCAGTAGAAGTGTTGTTTTGGCGCACTCAATTCATAGTAATTTGTGATTTGCAGTGGTTCTTGTTGTTGTATTGATGTCTCTGATTGTAGTTATCATTCTTTTTGCTGTAATATTTTTCTTGAAGAGGTTAGACCTTCCACTATCATACTGCTGTACATATTTAAGTTGTACATATTTGAATCATAGGGAAAAAAGTAGACGTCTAACTCTGAGCTCAGACTGTGAATATTTGAACTACGTAAGTTTGTGCATGCAACTAATGCGCACACAATGTTGCACATAGAGGTTAGTCAGATGCACACAATGTTGTACATAGAGGTTAGTCAGATGCACACAATGTTGTACAGGTTAGTCATATGCACACAAATGTTAGTCATATGCGCCACATACGACTTCACAAGTAACACCACACCCACCACACTTGTGCATTCTCACGTTTATAGGATGAACAATGAAGTATACGACAGATTGCACCATCAGCAATGTTACATTCAACTCGATTCCATTCATGATTACTGCATTCCTGATTACTGCATTCCTGATTACCACACATTCCTGATTACCACATTCAATGTTAACCATTATACAATTTATAATTCAGCACTTTTGCATGCTATGACAGGTGTACATTGCAATGAGGATAATTTGTCCATAGTTTGCATGGCATTGGTGGCGTGGGATGCCGTGGCAGTGGCAGTGGCGTGGCGTGGCATGCAGTGGCAGTGGCGTGGCCGTGGCGTGGCGAGTGGCGTGGCATGCAGTGGCAGTGGCAGTGGCAGTGGCATGCAGTGGCAGTGGCAGTGGCAGTGGCAGTGGCGTGGCATGCAGTGGCAGTGGCGTGGCATGCAGTGGCAGTGGCATGCAGTGGCATGCAGTGGCAGTGGCAGTGGCAGTGGCATGCAGTGGCATGCAGTGGCATGCAGTGGCGTGGCATGCAGTGGCAGTGGCAGTGGTGTGGCATGCAGTGGCATTGGTGTGGCTGTAATAGCATGACATTTTTATACAAAATTAATACTACAAGTATAAAGTAAACTATTTAGCTTCAGAAAGAGGTTCACATATTACTCCAGAATCCTGGAAATCATGGAAGCAGTCCTCTGTATTGGTATCAGACACACAATCTTCCAGCCTTATCTCATCTCCACGACATCCTACTTCATCTAAATATATGTGACTATCTTCTGGACCAGGTGGAGTGTCAAAGCCTCTTAGATGTCTTGCTCCTATGTACGTACGTATATACGTAAGCAGTGATCACAGTGGATTCCAAGAAAGGTAATAATCCCGTGAGGGATAGAGGTACGAGTCATAACTGCTGGTCAACCTCCCTGTACTCCCTGTACTGACTGATCATACGTACGTATGTACCATACCTTGATCAGAGAATCCCAATTGCCTGCAGACCACAGCAGCATCAAATTCATCCCAAAGGTTGTCACAGATGGAACCCCAGACTCCGTCCATGCAGATTTCTACTCTACCTTCCAGCAAATTTGTTCCATCTTGTAACCTCAAATCACCATTACTACAGACTGTATAAGATTTTAACATA
>LWTN01000046.1 GCA_002101225.1 Cycloclasticus sp. symbiont of Poecilosclerida sp. M
AATAACATGCAGTGACATGTTGGGTTGCTCCCATGCATGATGGTTATTGGTGACATGAACTATCCTATATAGAGCTACCTCAAATATAATTGCTCAGGAAATGGATCCTGCATGGAGTGTAGCTTTGCTGCACCTGCTGGCATAATTATGGCACTGCAGTGGCTGGATCTGGGCAATGTTAAAGAGGAATGGCTTCAGTCCCCTTGGCAGCCTAGATAGCCCATCTGCATTACAGTGGCTTGTTGCATCCTAGCAGCTGCCAGAGGAGGAATCCACCTAGAATTGCATGGAGGGGCTTGAACTTTCTCACACCATATACCAGTGCTAGGACTTCCTTCTCACTAGGAGACAAGGTTCTGGAGGCAAACGTGATGGGGTGCTCAGTGCCATTTGGCAGCACATGTGATAGAACGGTCCCAATGCTATACGCAGAGGTATGTATCTGCTGCAAGGTGGATGGGGAACACTGGGTTATAATGTACCAAGGCTTTGGAGGAAGCTAAGCTGCCTTGAATGCATGTTCACATTCAAGACTTCAGACCCATTTCTGCTGCTTCCAGAGCAAATCGTTGAGAGGTACGTGTAGCTATAATTATACCATTGTTGCCAAATTGGGGAAAAACTTCCCGTAATAGTTTAGCAGTCCCTAGGAAGGCATGGATCTTGGGATTATAGGGGTATCTCCAATGGCCTGTGTTTTCTCGGGAGTGGTAGCTAGCCATATATGCCAATAACAGTTCCACTTGGGTAGCATGAACTGGCACTTCTGCCCGTTGATCCTCAGATTGTACTCTCTCAACCGACAGAAAACCTCTCTTGCTCACTGCTAGAAGGGCCCGTAACTCCAACATCAGTAACCCTGGTAGCCATGGCAGTGATCAATGACCACTAACCTCTGAAGACTATTTATATCCACTCCATAAGTTGACATACTGTACTGAATGTTCTCTAAATTATCATTTACAGCTAGCTATAATGCTATAATAATAGCTAGCTACACCACTAATAATTATCTACATTTACACAGTAAATATTGTCATCAGAAAGCTTTTCAAAGTGTTCAGAAGATCAATGCAAGGAGTGCAGTGAGGAGGATGAACACAGGAGCTGTGTAGAGTCTGACAGAGCCATTGCAAACTGCAAGTGTATTATTGCATGATGAATGCACAAAGATTCATCTAGAGCTTACTTGTCCTGACAGCATCATTGATATCCTCTCTGCCACAAGCTGTGTACACTGCACTAAATGTGTCAAAACAACCCATATTGTCACACAGGACAGAAACCTGCAGTGGGTGTAAAATGATAGCTCATAGCTAGAACACTCCTATAGCTAGTCAACACTTACATCTCCTGTTGTTAACTCAGCTATTTCACTGGAAGTACAGGCATCAGTAATGTCATTAATGGTAGCTTCGATTTCACTTTGTATACACATGAGATCAGCGATAGTCAAGCCTTGCTCTGTGCCATTGCAAACTGCAATATAATTTTAGCTGAGGGATAATATTATGGGAGCATCCATGCTTCATGGTTGTAGATCATGCGTAACTAGCGATTACTCACACATCTCAATAGCTGTGTTGATATCGTTCCTGCCACATGCTGAGTATACTGCACGAAAGGCATCAAAACAGGCCATGTTTTCACAGAGATGTGTAACCTGTGCAACAAACACA
>LWTN01000047.1 GCA_002101225.1 Cycloclasticus sp. symbiont of Poecilosclerida sp. M
CCCACCCCCATGGACTTCTCCCTATTATATACATACCATACCTCAGGTGGTAATGTTACACCATCACTTTCAATGGCCTTATTGCCTTCAATGCCCTCATTGCTTTCAGTGCTTTCAACATCAGTGCTTTCAACATCAGCACCTTCAATATCAGAATGAGGAGCCTGTTAATTAAGAGATAGATTAAATGTTATGTCAAGAATTTAAGAAACACACCCGAAGTTTAGCGAGGATGTCATCAGCCTTCTCCAAAAGCTGGGAAGTAGCACTTCGTTTAGACACTGGTGCTTCTAAAAAATCATCACTATCATCTGAAATAAAAGTAGCCACCTACACACAATTATACAAAAGTGAGGTCTTAGGTGCACCGCTATTACATTAGAGTATCAACAACTTAAAATTCACCTTAGATTCCACTAAATACAAACTTTCTTTGGAAGCAATACTTTGAATCACACTCCCACACGGATACCCGTCTGTGCCACCTTCAATATCAACATGAACCATTTTTAGTTCGACACATTTCATAAATATAGGACTTTCTAATCGCAAAGTTGGAAAAGAACTGATGATTCGGTTTTTGATCTGCAGTGGAGACATAGACCTACGAAATTCAACCTTTTTAACCCGGCCATTTTTATTCAGTAGTTTTCGTAGCGTAGCTTTGGGAACATTAATGAAAGGCTTCTCCCCAACCACCACCCATAACTTAAATGGTCTCATACGGTTGTTTCCTTTCTTCTTCAATTTTTGAGTGAAGTTGATACATTCCTTCGTTGGATTAAAGATACTTGGCGAGGGCTTTGAGGCACATGAAGATGATGACGGAAATAAAGACCCTAACCGCTCAGCATGTTCCTGCGTTGGTTTACCAACCTTGACACAAGCAGACATAGCTCTACTTACGCTATGGGATTTGTGATCCTTGGGCTATAAATCGAACAGATGGACAATTGTCATAATGACATCCAAAATAAAAAGCACACCAAAACAGAGACACACATATAAACACTTTGTGACATGGGGGCTTGGAAATATGAATACCTTCATTTTAGGGGGGGCATGGAATTTACTCAGCAATCAACAGCTGGTTTGTTTGTTTGTTTGTTGTTGTTGTTGTATTGGGGGGGGCATTTGAACACTGGTGTATGCACCCAGTGCTGGCTGCAAGTTTAGGGCTAGCGAGACTACCTACGCTATTCCCTCTAATTAGTAGGTCCAAAGGGTGTAGCACATTACTTATAATTATGGAAAATTAGAGGGAATACAGTACTCCTTTGTTAGTACAGTGTAACCTTGATTATCCGGACCTCGATTATCCGGAACCACGATTATCCGGCATAGCCGAATACATTTTGGGTGTGCGTTAATTAGAATCACACAAATTTTGCTAGCTCTGCCATTGAAAATGTACTATTTCAGTTATCCGGACTTTTTACTTATCCGAACAGTCCAGGAAGGTGGAGTGGACACAGGTGTCCGGATAATCGAGGTTACACTGTATGAGGGACTTGAGCTTATTCTTAAAAGGAGTGACCAGCTCTTACATAAACTTACAATACACTTTGAAACAACTTTGAGTTTGTCTTTGTCCTGGATATCCTTTTCGGATGTTATATCTACATACTCATCCCATTTTCTTGACCATCTCTGAAGGATGAAGCTCGCCGGCGCCTTGTTAGGATCACTCTCACCACATGCCAAAAGCGACTGATCGAGTGCTA
>LWTN01000048.1 GCA_002101225.1 Cycloclasticus sp. symbiont of Poecilosclerida sp. M
TTGTTGTAGAAAAAGAACAGGTTTTTGATGTCATTGCTGAATATTTATGCTTCCTCATCCAATCCATTGACCGTCTTGTATTTAAAACACTAAACACTAAACAACGACAAGAACTTATCAATAAATTGGCAAAACAGTCGGCTTTCTATTACCAAGAAAACAAATCAGAGCGCATCGGTGAGGGCAATCATTGGAAAGCGTTTGTCAACACCTATAATCAACGCTCGCAAGATTATTCAAACTATGATTTCATCGGCAATGAGCCAGATTACCATTTCCTCAGATACTTTGCAGAAAAAATCAAACTCGCTATGACCGACGTCGATGAAAAATGGATTGTGCAGCAAATGATTGAAATCCAAGCACCCAAAGCCTTTAAAAAAATCAGCAGCAGCGTTGATGACTTGGTGGCGGTTGATAAAATCATCTCTAAACAAGTACAAATCGAGAATAAAACCAACAAAACCCCACGCTCTAAACGCAAATCTACCCGCTCAGACTTGCAATAATTTCAACCCCTTGGCTGGTATTTCCTTAAAAAATCACAATCATAACGCCCAAAATAACAATACCGACTGCCAGAAAAAACAACAACCCAGAAAACAGCCTATCAATACTGTCATTGGTGCGTTTATTTTGTGTGCCTAGCCTCTCATATCCTCATCAACACGGAGGGTTGCGCGGGTCAAATTACGCACCTCTCTGCCTAGTTCGTTTAGGTTTTGAGTTTTCATATTACGGATAAAATCTTTATCAAAATCTGGTATTTTCCCTTCTTTTTGAGCGGAATTATTTTTAGCAAAAATAGTAGGTGCAACGGCTACAACTACCCAACTGTGCATCAGTTTGGCTCTGACACCCTGCCTGTAGTTTTCTGCCGTTTGATGGCGATGGCGATATTCCGCCTGTGCTGGCAGGGGATATTTTGGACATACTTACTGATCACTTTAGAATTTAGAAAGCACAAACTACCAACCCATCATTACGTCACAAACAATGGCAGGCTTTGTTACTAACTGATGGTCAATACCCGTACTCGCATTGGAGATTGGGAGGTTGACTTAGTTATTGGCAAAGATCATAAGGGTGGCGCGACCCTTGCTGAGCGCAAGAGTAGACTTTATCCTTGCACTTATGGGTTGAATTCGCCTTTAATATCACCTTGATTAATTTTAAAAACAAGTGGATTTACAATATTTATAATTGATAAATTATGCCCAATATCTGTCATAAATGTTTGTATTTTAAGTGCTTTTAGATATTTTAAAACAATATTAATTTTTATAGTGTCTAATTCGGATGATAAATCGTCAATCAATACAATTGGTTTAATTTTTAAACTGACTAGCATTGCGACTTGGGTGAGCCAAAAGATAATAGATAATGTTTTTTGTTCACCTCTAGATAAAAAGCATTCATTTTTCTTGTTTAAGCTGAATTCAATATTTGCCTTATGGGAACCATAGTTTAAATACTTAGTGCGTAGTAAATTATCAGTGTTTTTATGTAAATATTGATAAATATTTTGTTTATCAACCCCATCCACTTCTTTTGGCCAGCCAGTTGAAAATTTAAAATCAAATTGTTCTAATGATTGAACTAATGTATCTAGCCCTTTTATTTGATTAGAATGTAAAGTTTGCTTAAGATTTTGTAAATAATCCAATCTATTTTTATTGATTATTGCAGCAGACCTTGCTAATTCTAAAAACCAAAAATCCAACTCATCACTTTTATTTTTTATCAACAAAG
>LWTN01000049.1 GCA_002101225.1 Cycloclasticus sp. symbiont of Poecilosclerida sp. M
TTGGGTATCTAACCCAAATGCCCGACGCATAGAAATCCGTTTCCCAGATTCATGTGGCAACCCATACTTTGCATTTGCGTCCCTCATGATGGCCGGTCTTGATGGTATCCAAAACAAGATAGACCCGGGTGAACCGATGGAACAAGACCTCTATAACCTTACCAGAAAACAACAAGGGGAAATAGCCACGGTTGCCTCCTCATTAGACATAGCAATTCAAGGATTAGACAATGACCGTGAATTCTTGACTGCTGGAGGGGTATTTACAGACGATCTAATCGATGCCTATATTGCCCTTAAAAACGAAGAAATCGATCGTTTACGAATGGCTACACATCCTGTAGAATTCGAACAATACTATAGTTTGTAAAACCAAGTACACAAGGAGATGAGTATGAAAATTATAAAAAACATATTGTTATACAGTAGTTTTATTATCAGTAGCACCCTGTTGCTTACTGCTCAAGCCGCCACTGGCTATGCACTGCAAATCACCTCACCACAGAATGATCATGTTTTTGCTGCGGGAGATGGTACAGTAGAAGTTCAACTTGCACTACAACCTAGCTTGCGCAGAGGAGATCAATTTATCCTCTACATGGATGACGAAAAAATAGCAGAATCTAAACAGTCTTCCTTTAGTGTGGAGTTTGTAGGGCGTGGAGAACACACTATACATGTAGACATTGTCAATCGTTCAGGTAGCAGTATCCAGCAATCTGATCCGGTGACTTTCTTCGTGCGGAGACCAATAGTACGCAACAACTAGCTTGAGTTTGCGGCTATAGCCCTAAGCAACTCCAAAATAACTCCGATAAGGGCGTCATTATTAGGTCTTTTGCAAGAGACTCTCTATCTGCTGGTTACCTTTGCTTAAATCCCATGCGGTGTAGCCATCTTTATTTATCGCAAATCTGGATCTGCACCGCGCTCTAAAATACTCTGACAACTGCGACATATCCTTCCTCTGCCACACTATGCAAAGCCGTATAACCGACTCATCTGCACATCTATATCCGCCTACCTACTATCAAGCGTTTAACCTTTTCCATATTGCCTTTTTTTGTAGCAGAACAAAGCAGGCTCTTCGCTACATTTGCCAACGGCGGGAGCATCAATAAAATGGAAAAAAATAGGGTTAAAAATGTGATTTTCATGTAAGTTCCCCAATTTCTATACAATACGCCTATCAAAAATTCCCTATACGACCAGCACATTATGCTTTAATCCTCGTCACCCTTTAAAAGAATTAAGGGGCACTGTAAAAATATGAATATGTTAATTGAATCATTTTTTCGGTAGACTGGCTAATTTTGAAACACTCGCTTACGCAGATCAATAAGTTGTCTGTGTCATGCATCTATGGAGTTGTATTTTTTCCTTTATGATAGAACTAAAAAATGATCGTTTGTTGCGTGCTTTATTACGCCAACCTGTTGATGTCACTCCAATCTGGATTATGCGGCAAGCTGGGCGTTATTTGCCTGAATATCGTGCACTACGGCAACGCGTAGGAAGTTTTTTGACTTTGTCTCAAACACCAGAGTTGGCATGTGAAATAACTTTGCAACCTCTAGCACGCTACCCCTTAGACGCAGCTATTATCTTCTCGGATATCCTGACTGTGCCTGACGCTATGGGGCTAGGCTTGAGCATGGTTGAAAATATCGGTCCGAAATTTGCGCGCAGAATTGGGTCACTTGCGGATATTAAGGCTTTGCCTGTCCCCGATCCAGAGCTTGAATTGAAGTATGT
>LWTN01000050.1 GCA_002101225.1 Cycloclasticus sp. symbiont of Poecilosclerida sp. M
GCACGATCAAAATGGTTGAAAGCACGGAGCGAGTAGGCAAGACCAAACCCAAAGGAGGGAATAGGCCACGGCAAGCCTCATGTCGTGCACTCACACCCCCTCACACCAATGTCCAGTCTCACTCCACACGCCCACACACAGTGCAACCAAGTCAGTACTATCAAAATGGCCAAAAGCATGGAGCGAGTAGGCAAGACCGAACCCAAGGGAGGGAATAGGCCACGACTATATACTATGAGACTGCATACTCACCAAGCAATTTTGTCTTCATTCCACACTACTGAAGCATCCTCACTCCACGCACCCAGAGCCCTCATGGTTGTGTCTAAAGGTAATTCGCAATTGCAATGATCTATGTACATAATGTATTTTCTTGCCACATAGGTATTGACCACTACATGCTTGTAACAGCTCACTATATTCACTGGAGTCATCTCATTAAATTATGTATTCTAGCCCTGACCCAGTTCTCCAAAAAAGTGGCGCCCTCCTGTTTTTGCATCTTATAAGGGCCAATTTATATACCAGAGTGTGCATTGAAGGATGATCTATGCCATGAAGCATGAATCAGCTGTGTCTCACTTACTGTTTTCTGTTTAGACACCAAAACAAGCAAAAGCAAACTCTCGCCACGTGGTTCTTCACAGGTTTATACCCGCTCTTAACCAAAAACCTACCGTTCTTTGTGACTTAAAAAGTGATATTTTGATAGATCAACATCATAGGTCTGAAAGGAAAGTGTTTTGGTGGGCTGTATTTCTAAAACCAGTTCACCGTAGACTGAAGTTCACTACTGACACGGCGCCATATTTTTCGACGTCTACAATTTGGACCGCGCCCACTTCCGGTCTGCAATTAAAAATGTCCAGCTGCGGTCCGCCTGCTCTGTTGGTAAGTTGTTCAGCTAGTAGGGAAGGGAGATCTGTGGTTTTTTCCTTCTTGACGTCCAGACTCAGCTAAAATAACACTGAAGAAACCGACAGAGGAGCTTACTTTCTCTAGGGGGGGTTGGTGGATATCACGGGTGTTACTGCGCATAGGCTACGTGTTCATTTAAATACGCCCACGCATAGTTCAGCTGAGCCACGAAATCGCTTAGCAACGTTCCCTGGCAAATGTATTTTTAAGCTATACACGTGACTTGTAAAGCCACATGGGCCATGATCTAATTGTATAGAGTAGCAGATCAGCTAGTAAGCAAAAAGAAGCGACAAGAAAGCACGATCTGCCACGGAGATATGGTTTTTAAGATTGATGTATCCCACCTACTTAGAAGCAAGATAAGTTTAAGGAAGAACTGGTCCCGGGCGTCTTTTAACTGTCACCTATAGTATCAGGGGTTGATGGAAGATACTGCCTACTTTTCCAGAGTGAGCTACATTTCCAGTGGCAGCAATAGGGTGATGTAGGTGCTACATTTATATGAGGTAAGTAGTGTATATGCATATAATTGGCAAATTTCTCCTACCTGACCATGGGTTCCTGTAGGCACCTGGACAATTCCCTCACTCCCTAGCATCTGTTTGAGGACACTCCCAACTAAGCGTTTCTCCGCAGGTGAAGGAACGCTGCCTGGTGGTCTTTTCAGGATGTCTCCTACTGTGGTTTTGGAGGGAGAGCAGGGTGGCATAAAGTGTGCACTGTGGTGAGGTGTTGAGAGTATACTGCTGTGCCTGTACTACTCTAGTACACACTTTACAGATCACTGAAAGGCTCCCAAGTACACCCATGGTGATAGCACTCGGAGTTCTGAAGTGTGCAG
>LWTN01000051.1 GCA_002101225.1 Cycloclasticus sp. symbiont of Poecilosclerida sp. M
ACGGAGCGCTCGTAAATCTAAAGAACGATCGGGGAGATACGGCATTTTCACATTCCTGTTACTCTAAAAATCTCGAATTTGCCGAATTGATGATCGCCAACGGAGCGCTTGTGAACCAGAAGAACAATAAAGGAGAGACAATATTAATGAAGGCCTGTTACGTTAAAAAGCTCAAAGTTGTCAAACTTCTTATCGTTAACGGAGCGTTTGTAAACCTAAAGAACAACAATGGAGACACAGCGTTAACGAAGGCCTGTTACGTTGGAAATCTCAAAATTGTCGAATTTCTGATCGTCAACGGAGCGTTTGTGAACCAGAAGAACAACAAAGGAGATACAGTGTTGATGGAAGTCTGTTACTTTGAAAATTTCGAAATTGCCAAACTTCTGATCGCCAACGGAGCGCGTGTGGACCTGAAGAACAACGAGGGAGACACAGCGTTAACGAAGGCCTGCCTCGTTGGCGGTTTTGAAGTTGTCAAATCGATGCTCGCCCATAATGCGCACGTAGACCTGAAGAATTGTGTCGGTAAGTCGGCAATGATGTTTGCTTGTTTATTTCGTCACGTCGACATCGCTCTACTTTTGGTCGACTCTTCGAATATGGACGTTGTAGACTGTAACGACCGTACGGTGCTCGAGTATGCCGTGTGCACCCAGAGTTTAGAACTCGTCTCGAAGGTTGCAGAACGTGCGAATCTCTCAGAGTTTGATATGAGAGTGTGTTACGACCACGGAACCTTGGAAATTGTCCAGTTGATTCGGTCGAGGGCGAGTGCACGCAGAGTTTGAAATTATTTCCGTGAATTAGTTTCACCGCTTCTCGGCTCTACCCTAAAAAATTGAGTTTTATAAAATATTATTCGAAATAATAACGAGTCGGTAGAAATCGAGAGGGAGAAAATGTCAGAGTTTGAACGTATCGCGTCTCTGGTTCGAGAGGGTTACGTCGACTTTGAAAGTCTCGATATTGACAAAACTGACGCCAACGGAGACACGATCTTGATGTATGCCTGCTCTAGCGGTCGTCTGGATGTCGTCAAAGTCATTCTCAGATTCTATGATTCGAAAAACATTGACGCAGAGTTCTCACGTGCATGTTACGGAGGATACGTCGAAATCGTCAAATTGATGATGGACTACAACGAGACAGTAGTGCACTCAAGAGACCTCCACGGTTTGACACCTCTGATGCATGCCTGCTTCAAAGATCGCCCAGATATGATCAAAGTCTTGCTCGAAAAGTCCGACGTGTATGCAAAGGACTCTGACGGTTTAACTGCCTTAGCACATTCCTGCAGTGCTGGAAATCTAAAAGTAGTCGATCTCTTGCTCGTCAAGTCCGATGTAGACTCTGTGGACAATCGCAGACAGACTCCACTGATGTGTGCCTGCGTTGGTAATCACTCAAAAGTCGTCAAAATCTTGCTACTCAGCTGCGATGTAAATGCACAGGACTGCGAAGGAAACACAGCGTTGATTCATGTCTCTGAGAGGGGTTTCGAAATCGCCAAACTGCTTCTTCGCAACGGCGCTGATGTAGACCAGAAGAACAACGAGGGAGATACAGCGTTGATGAAGGCCTGTTGCTTTAACAATCTCGAAATTGTCAGATTTCTTCTCGTCAACGGAGCGCTCGTAAACCAAAAGAACGTTCGAGAAGATACAGCGTTGATGAGGGCGTGTTATATTGGAAATCTCGAAATTGTCAAACTTCTTCTCGCCAACGGAGCGCTCGTAAATCTAAAGAACGATCGGGGAGATACGGCATTTTCACATTC
>LWTN01000052.1 GCA_002101225.1 Cycloclasticus sp. symbiont of Poecilosclerida sp. M
CGCCCTGGTTCACCACTCCATCACAATCGGGACACTTCTTCAAAAAGCGACATACCTCAGCTTGTCCCCAGAGGCGTGCCGCGAATGCTCGGATGGGTTCGGTACGGTCCTGTGTCATTCTTGACAAGGCAACGCGAGCCACCTTCGTGTTCTCGGCCGTCACCGCGAGGGACTTTATGGCTGCAAGTAAGTCCTCCTCTGTCATACCCTCAATTGGTAAGGGGCCAACTGCATTTCTGGTGACATCGCGCCTGAGGTTAGAGTCGCAGCACTCTAGTAACTGTATGCTAAGGTCCTGACCTGCCAGTTGTACTGATGTAACGTATGATCGCCATCTCTGTAAAATGTAGGTCCAGGCTTCCGTTGTTCCCCCTGATGTCAGTTCTGGGTGCTTCACCGCGGCTGGTTTAGCTCTGGGGTTGGTCCGGTGGTTCAGGGCGTGTGTGGTGAGGATGACAGGTGCCAGGCCGGGGTCTGTTCCTTCTGGGATCGCCCAGTCACATCCATTGAATGGGCAGGGGATAGCCATGATGGGTGGGTGGGCGGTAAATAGAATTTACTCTTCCTTTCACTCTCAAATTGTTGCCGGTTGGTTAGGTTGGCTATCAGAGACTAGTAAAAGGACTTGTCCATGCATCGAAGAATAGCGCCGTGCGCATTTGCCACTCAGATTGAACTGGATATATAAAGATGTTCATAGAATAGCAATGCATGGTCAAGTGAGGAATGTGTAGGGAGCATGCGCGAGGTAAGGGGTCGTTAAGTCGGTAAGGGGTCGTATGTAGCATGAGAATACATCTATATGAGTTAGGCTGGTTCCATAGTTCTCTAAAGGCAAGAGGGAAATTTTTTGTGGTCAGAGAACATCACAGGGCTACAGCAAATCTGTTAAGTAAAACTAAGGTTCACAAGGCTACTTAGGAATACTAGGGCTGAAGTCTACTACAGAAAACTAAAGTCTTCTTAGGAATACCGTGTCCTACTGAGGAATACCTAAACTAAGAAAAACTGGGCTCTACTAATATTTACTACGCTCTACTAGGCTCAGAAATACCAGGCTCTACTAAGAAGAACCCTAACTAGGCTCTAGCTTGGGGAGTCCCTCACATTACAAAGCGACGAATGTGTTCAGAGAACAGAACCTCAGAGACGGCCGGCAGCAGACAGCGAAACCGCGTGTTCAAAAGTGTGCTTTTAATAGGAAATTTGACTCAGCGGTTTTCGTGAATCCAAAAAAGCGAAAAGCGATCCTTTCCTGTTTTGTAGTGTGTGATGTCCTTGTGTTGAGTGTGTACATGTAGTGAGTGATGTCTTTGTGTTGAGTGTTACATGTAGTGTGTGATGTCCTGTGTTGAGTGTGTACGTACATGTAGTGTGTGATGTCCTTGTGTTGAATGTTACATGTAGTGAGTGATGTCCTTGTGTTGAGTGTGTACATGTAGTGAGTGATGTCCTTGTGTTGAGTGTGTACATGTAGTGAGTGATGTCCTTGTGTTGAGTGTGTACATGTAGTGAGTGATGTCCGGTTTCATTCATATTCACAAGGATATTATTGACAAAAGTTTAGTTACAGATTCACAAGGATATTATTGACAAAAGTTTAGTTACAGATTCACAAGGATATTATTGACAAAAGTTTAGTTCCAGATTGAGTTGACTGGTTACTAACGTTGAGAATCAACCTCCTGCGCATTAGATATAATAATTGACTGCTGGCATGCAATGTTTTGAATAAATCTGACTTGATCTCGGAAGCAACATACATTTGTTTCAGTACATGTATATCTA
>LWTN01000053.1 GCA_002101225.1 Cycloclasticus sp. symbiont of Poecilosclerida sp. M
GCTCGATCGTGAATGTAATGATGTGACATACTTACTAAGGGTGATGATGATAAGGGTGATGTGACTTATAAGGGTGATGTGACTTAGTACTAAGGGACTTACATTCACTAGAGCAATTTTTTCCTCATCCAAATCCAAATCAGCACCTTGAGGAGAAATATTGCAAAAGATCTGTGCAATGAGAAAAAAGTGTTATGCAGGAAAAAACTAGTGCATTATGTACGTACATACACAGTACATAAGAAAAACAGCGCTTTACCATAATTATGTAAGCAAATACCTCATCATCATCTGTAGAGACTGAGACATCACATAGCAGACCTCCTACTGTAACTTTGATTTCTTCTGGACGTACAGAATTCAGGTTCATGGCCTATAGAGGTAGAGAGGTACGTGCGTAGGTAAGTGTATACAGATGTGAAAGAGCAAGTGTGGAGAGAGTGTACATGTGTATACATAAGAAAGAGCATAATTATGTACTGTACATACATACATAGGTGCATGTGAGAGATTCCTTACTGTGATCCTAACAATTGCAGTCTCTGCTTCGAGAGAGACTGACGTAACAACCAGTGTGAACCCAGTGGGGTCAGGTCTGGCTGACAGCTGGAGTTCAAAATCAGGAATGTTGGGAAATTGAGCATTATCCAGAATCAATGCGTATTGTATCTGGCCTGAATCAGCAGTCATAGGGGGAGATATGCACGTGAGGGTAGTAGTATCCACAACCATACAGGGAGACTGGAGGGAGAGGTGACAGGTGGATACACAGGTGTATAGGGTGGGGGATAAGGGTGAACTCACACTCGCTCCATTCAAGACCAGGCGAGGGCTTTGAGCAACATCTAAATTTTCGCCAGTGAATGTCAAAAGAATACCTCCCCTAAAGACAAAGGTAAACATGGACATCAAGTCACGAGACCATGAATGAGAATACAATCTTATCGACAGCTGGAGTGTTGTTTTTTGCTTATCTGGGGAGGGGAAACCAGGGTATGTATGTTACCCAGGTCCTGCTTCCGCTCATAAGAAATCTGCTGGTTTTCGGGTTTGGCGATTCAGAATCTCCCCAAAAGAATATCACACCCCAGTACGTATATTGAACTGGCTACAACATTGACATAAGGGACATTGTAATTAAGAACCAAGTGAGTTTATCTTTCAAGAAGAGCTAAAAGTTTTATATGTACAATTATTATATAGATCACTATACTTAGAGGTTTCAACAATGACAGCTATGTACGTATGTAAATAGCAGCACATACATGCTGAAGTCTGGAGTGTACAGCAAACTTACGCAGGTATAGTAAACTGTGGCGATACAGACGTGAAGTTTGGGTTGTTTCTGTAAGTGTAATTCACACCATTTCCAGTGACGACCTCTTCATCTATCTGTACCACCACCTGACCAGAGGCAGAGGTGGAGGAGACATTGGAGGTGGTGCAGGTGATCTCACTAGCAGTTATGGATCTACAATTAATTACAAGTAGAAGAAATATACATAATGTACATAAAATACATACATGCTCGTGGTCTATGATGACATCATGCATAGCAGACTCACATGATAGTACAGGCAGCAGCTGCTCCATCTCCAGCTAGTATAGTCACTGTAGCAGAGTTGCCAATGTCCAGTCCTGTCCCCTCAATTATCAGCTCAGTGCCTCCAGCAATGGGACCAAAGTCGGGCTCCACACTGATCAGTGTAGGCAAGACAACTGTGAATGGATCACTGGCTGGTACAGGAGTTGTTCCTGAATCCCTCTCAAGACTGACCACCAGTTCTTGTTCACCTAGTGTCT
>LWTN01000054.1 GCA_002101225.1 Cycloclasticus sp. symbiont of Poecilosclerida sp. M
ATGATGGAATAAATGTAAAACTGTCTAAAAAAACCCGAAACGTCAAGATCATCGCAACTCGCACATCCCATCTATTTACTGATGAAAAACCTATTATTATTGCAACACCAGATCATCAACTGTCCCTTCCACCACAAGATGTAGATAATGATGTCATGGTTAGTCATTCAGGTATGCAGAGGAGTATAGAAGAAAAGCTTTTTTCAGATAAGTGTGATAGAGACCATGCACTTATGACTCCACTGATGAACGTGAAGGAGTCTTTCATGTTTTTTTTTCAGCGTAAAAGTGAACACTATTTTCATTTGATGTCTCCTGATAATAATCTTCGTGGTTTGGTTGTAGTTAATCAGTGCTTATTTGATTATCAATGTAGAGCGCCTGCTATTGACCTTGCGTTCTGCTTTTGTGATTACTCTAATGCATGGAGTATCATTTCAAAGGGACTACAAATCAGAAGTATTTTTGTTGATGATGCAGAGAATGTGATTCTATGTAAAGCACTTGATTACTTTGCCAAAAGAACTAACGGAAATTGTCAGTCAGCTCCCAAGCCTAACAAGTTTCAAGTGCTACGTCAGCAGAAAGTTGATCAGTATTTTACCAGAGCTGTAATTTATTTATTGTACAGTGATTCCGATCACATTGGTCTCGATATGGTCAGTGGCATAAAAAAAAGTAAGCCCGATCTTGCTGAAATGTTTCAAGCTCCAATTACAGTACCTCCAACTGGCAATCCATCTACGGACGAAAAATGTGATTATTGTGAAAAATATTTTCCCGCAACCATAAAAAAGTGCACACGATGCAGGGAGGTGAAATTTGCAGTAAAGATTGTCAAGCTAAGCACTGGCCATCACACAGCAAAGATTGCAAAACCTCCAAAGTTGGAAAGTCCAGCAAATCTACGGGAGCTAAAAATGCATCATCACTTCTATCAGGTGCAACCAAAAAGCCACTAGCAGAAGCTCAATCTGGAGCAAAAAATGTGACATCGCTGCTACCTGAAGATTTACCACTTACCAGCTGTGCTTATTGTGGCTCCAATTCCACGAAGCTGAAGGCATGCACCAGGTGCAAAAAAGTGGAATATTGTGGCAGGGACTGTCAACAAAAGCATTGGAATCATCATAAAAATGTTTGCAGATAATTTGCATAATCTAGCTACTAGTTTCATTTTTTTATGTCTTATACATTCACCTTTCCACTTACTTTCTTAAGTTGCCATTGCAAACCCAAATACTAGTTATTGTGTAATGACACATTTAATATGGAGCATAATTATACTCCACTGAATAACATTGACGACTTTGCTAGAACCCAATAGCTACTATATCCCCCCCATAATCGGATCCTTGCCTGCAAAAGCCTTAATAAACTCTAACAATGCCTTGGTACAAGTGTTGAGATTTGAAACCAATTTCCATGAAATCCCCCTCCAGTGTTGTTGGGATATAAGCTTGCTCACATTTGGGGGCTTTAGTTGAGCATTCGATATTGGCTTGCCACGGAGCTCCTTGCAGTGCAACCACACTGGCTAATAGGAGCATAGCTACATATTGCTTCAAGTTTAAGTACAGCTGCCATCTTGGTGTGATGTGCAGGTGGTAAATTTTGTAGAGGTGGGGTGCTGGGGACATGCAGATAAGGTATTTCTTTTTATTATACGTACTCAACCCATGTAGCTATTTGCATTATGTGGGTATAGCTACGTATATGCAGCTGAAGTTTTGCTCTTGGTTCTGCTTACTTAGCTAGCAGGAAAGGGCAAAGTGGAGAGCAGGGTCAAGGGAAAAAATTTCCCCAAAAA
>LWTN01000055.1 GCA_002101225.1 Cycloclasticus sp. symbiont of Poecilosclerida sp. M
TACCACACACACTTGAAGTCACTCCACATGGCCACAAACACAAAGATATCGACTTTGTGTTTTTCGATACCCCTGGACTTAAAGACAACATCAACTCCTCAAACGATTATTCGTATCTTAAGGAAATAGTGGATAGGGCGCAAAAGCCAGATATGATCATTTTTGCAATAAAGATGGACGAAATTACTTTTAAGCCCGAAGATATGGGAATTATGGAGAATATATCGCATGCCTTTGGGTCAGTGATGTGGGAAAACTCCATGTTTATTCTCACCTTCGCCAACAAGGTGTATAAATCTGGAGTGGACATTGGCAGCAAGGAAAATGGTAACTACTATGGTGAAGTGAGAGACCACTTTTCAATGGGAATAACTAAGAAATTGCGTGAATACAATGTTAGCATTGCGGATAGTGTCCCAGTCATCCCTGTTGGGCTTTTTACCGATCCATACATCACATCAGATGAAAGTGGAGTGTCGTGGGTGGGTGAATTCTGGACTGCCGTGGATCAGATGCTAAAAGCATCTAGGCAAGATAAGGAACAGCAATGCACCTGGACCTGTGTGAAGGAATCATCCAGCCACCCATATCCTTACTCTTATATAATTATAACCTTGTTAGTGGCTATTATTATCCCCTTATAATATTATTGTGGCTTTTATAGAGTAGTCTATTTTCACTAAAGTTGTAAGTTGTAAGTAATAATTATAACTAGGCATACGATGTGAAATCGCAGGGGTGCCTCGATACAGCTAGCATATGCATGTATACAATGTTCTTGTTTGTGTTCAATGTTTGCAATTTTGCTAAGCTTTAAGCTTTCTGACCTCCACCATACCATGGACCATGGACCAGCTGCTAGTTATTATACATTTTTTTCTTTTTTTCTTTCTTTACAAGTTCGGTGCAAGCACCAGGGCTGAAGCCAACTAGCCAAAGCTAATGTTAAGGCTGCCCTAACATGACGGCAACATGTATGGCCTTGCTGCCATACATGACGTCATCGATTTAGGGGCGGGGCTAGGGCGGGGCTTGCACCAACAAATGTAAACATGGAATATTTACTGGATCTTATGAGGCGAGCTGGAGGAGATTCGAGTAGTGAGGACGAAGAAGAAGTTCCTTTGCTCGACAGTGAAGGTGAGTGGGTAGATATTGGGTTACCATAGGGCTAGCTAGACTAGAGTTAGTAAACACATGTAGTGCAGTCTTCTTCCTCGAATGAAAGTGATGTGGAATCACAAGAGGGGGATCCTTTGTCTGCTCCTCTAATGACTATGGAGGGGTCCTTTTTAAGCATGTTTAGGTGGATGTGTTCGTTTTTAGTGAGGTTAGATTTTACATGGATAGGTTGCATGTGGTTGAAGTTAGTCCTAAGGTTTCTAAAGTAGTTTTCGTAGGGTAGGCTGGCTTTTGGGGGTATTCTGTTGCTTTTTTGTGCGAAGGGGTGTCTTATTTTGTTTGACGATGGGTGTCTATTAAAGTGGTCTCTCCATCTAAGTTTTCGTATGTATGTGTCTAAGGGTTGTGTGTAGTCTACAGTTTTTTTTGGTACCAAGGCATAGTTTAAGCCCTTGTTTAGGAGTGTGATGGTGTATGTATCTAATGGCCTTCCAGTAAGATCTACCACATATGATTCCTGGTTGGGAAGGGAGGTGTGGGGAGGAGTGGTGCCCTTAGGCCTTGCTGTGGGCGGGGTCCCATTAAGGTGTGAATGGGATAGCCAGGGGTGGGAGGGACCGTGGGCAAGGGCATCAAGGGCCTCATGAGGGGAGGAGGGGGGAAGCGGAGGCTCATGAGGGGAATAGGGTGGCCC
>LWTN01000056.1 GCA_002101225.1 Cycloclasticus sp. symbiont of Poecilosclerida sp. M
ATGGCGGTAGTAGTCTAATTTTTGCCATTATTGCTATGGCGCTATTACTTAGAATTGATATGGAAAATCGCGCTGATTACAATAAACGCAAGCAATATGTCTGATTCTAAAAACAACAAAACCATCTTGATTATGGCTGGCGGCACAGGTGGACATATATTTCCTGCCTTAGCAATCGCCAAAGCGCTAAAAACCCACTCTGTCAATATTGAATGGCTTGGTTCTAAACGTGGTATGGAAAACACACTGGTGCCGAAACACAACATCAAACTTCACCGTGTTAACGCTATCGGTTTGCGTGGGAAAAGCGTATTCAACCTTATTAAAGCGCCCTTTTTACTATCAATGGCATTTTTCCAAACCTTGCGTGTGGTGACGCAAGTTAAGCCTGATATAGTTTTAGGTATGGGTGGCTTTGCTTCGGGGATTGGCGGTGTGGTTGCTTGGTTGTTGCGTATTCCTTTGGTGATTCACGAGCAAAATTCCATCGCTGGTACAACCAATAAAATCTTAACAAAAATTGCCACCCAAAGTTTTCAAGCTTTTGACGGTGCTCTTGATAATGCAATCACCTCTGGCAATCCTGTACTGTTCACAGCAAAAGAGAAAATAGCCAGCAATGAAGCCCTTAAATTGCTAGTTATTGGTGGTAGTTTGGGCGCTAAACCGATTAACGATATTGTGACACAGATGACTATTAATGTGGATATTTGGCATCAAACAGGAAAACAGCATTTAGAAGTTGTTCAAACTCAATACGGCGATAAAAAGGTAAAGGTATCCGCATTTATTGAAGATATGGCTGCCGCCTATGCGTGGGCAGATATTGTACTATGCCGTGCTGGAGCGATGACCGTGTCAGAATTAATGCTTTCAGCCACGCCCAGCATCTTAATCCCCTTGCCATACGCGATTGATAACCACCAATTTTACAATGCTAAAATTTTAGCCGATAATAAGGCAGGGATATTGATTGAACAAAAGGATTTAACCCTTGAACTGCTTGAAAAAACCCTATTAGAAATAGACAAAAACAAGATTAAAACCCTGTCCGCTAACGCCAAAAAACTCGCTAAGCCTGATGCGGCGACAGTGATTTCTAATTATTTAATACGAGTCTGCGAGTGAATAGTATCGGTGTTTTAGAGGTGTTTTAATTTTTAAGAGACCTTTGCAGTGCGAAGCCTCCTTCGCAGATAAATATGAATAATCATCAGAGCTGCCTTTCATCAATTTTGAAACTTTTTTAAAAACATCCTTAACCCTGCTAGGAGTGGATTTAAAAAATTCCCAACTTAACGCTTGAAATCAGCTGCCGCATTAGAGGTCGGCTGGAATGATTTGTTAGGTGGATTTTATATAAATCAATTACTCCGACCCCTTGGTTTCTATCGTTGTTTGTCATACGGATTTATTTTGCTCATCTCGTTATTCTAAATTAGAATAACAAATATCCCATAATAGGATATTTAGAAAAAACGAGAAACTTGGATTCACATCATAGGCGCAATATGTCCGATATAACATCAGAAAAACAACCTCTCTTATTTAGCATAGTAATCCCTTGCTACAACTATGCGGCCACATTGCCTAGAGCAATTAACTCTGTATTATCACAAGAAGAGGGTTGTTTTGAGTTGCTTGTTATTGATGATGGCTCAACAGACAACACAGCTACAGTGGTGGCTGATATTTTAGCCAAGCACAGCGAGGCATTTAGCTTTATCCAACAACAAAACAAAGGCCTTGCCGCAACAAGAAACGTTGGCGTTGATGAAACCAAGGCTCAATATCTAATATTTCTTGATGCGGATGATGAAAT
>LWTN01000057.1 GCA_002101225.1 Cycloclasticus sp. symbiont of Poecilosclerida sp. M
TCCATGAGGATTGTGTTGAAGACATTGAGACTGACAGTGATGGAAAGGACCGCATGTGCCCATATTGTTTGGATGGCCTTGCTACTTAAAAGTGTTTAGCTACAAGTTCATATTGTTTCATTGTTTAATTTTGACAGTTTTGGCAATGATGTGCACAAATAATTGACTATTCTTTGCATAGTAATGCTGCTACATAACAGTAGTAAGTGCAAGATATGGATATGGTAGGTGTGGAAATAACATAGACTTGTGTGGGTGGGGAAAAGTCCAGGTGGGCGATAATTGAGGATATAAATTTTAGTGGTTAGTTGATAATTGATGCTGGTGGTCGATAACTGGTTTTTTTG
Source organism: Cycloclasticus sp. symbiont of Poecilosclerida sp. M (assembly GCA_002101225.1). Taxonomy (GTDB): domain Bacteria; phylum Pseudomonadota; class Gammaproteobacteria; order Methylococcales; family Cycloclasticaceae; genus Cycloclasticus. Next base: position 348 of record LWTN01000057.1, read on the forward strand.
TAGCTGTAGTGCCAAAGTTATCACCCGGGTTTGGAATCTAGGATTGGAATGGGACTTCTCCAGTTTGATGAATAATAGCTGAAACGACACTGTGATCACGTGACCTGAAAATTGAATTTTAAAAATGTTCTGCAATGAAGTTTCTACTACAGGTACAAAACTTGGTCGTTAATTGGTTGCGTACGCTACATGGCCTTTCTATTTTGGAGAAATTTTTTGCGCTCTACTCCATGTAGGGTTAGCTACCTACATCATTGCCTCATGTTCAAGAGGCAAGCTGGTTATCTGAAGGCAATGATGAGCTCGCTTCGCTCGCTAATTATTGCACAGACCAATTTACCACACTCCCATTTGAAAAAAGCACACCCCTTATTGCACCCAACCTCACCCATATAGACACTGCTTTTACAGAGAAACATGGCTCAAAGGTGGTGGAGAGTCAGAATTGGAAGAAGAGGGCCTCACCCAAAGAAGAGGACTCAGCCATGAAGGTGCAGCTGAATTCTACACTCTTGTGTGTTCATTTATGCTGTAATCATGTTAAATGCTCTCTAGCTCTACACTTACCACAAGTACTTAACTTAATGGTGTCTGGCCACACAGCCCATGGCCCCATTCAGAAAGTGTACAGTGCTTTGCAAGTAGGTTGCAATGCAAGTGTAAAACTTCTATTGTTGTTGTCAGTTTTACTACACATTTTTGTAGATAGGATTTGGCCTTGGTGGGTCCAATAGCCAACAGCAAAGTGAACTGAGGGAATCAATATGGTGCTACCCTCGTACTTGGGCTCATAATTCTCTCGGCACCATGCTTTTAAGGAATTGGAGGATTGGAAACAATGAATTCCATGCAGTGACCATGGTGATAACTATTAGCATGCATACATTTGTAGCAGCAATATTCTGTGGTGGCTCAGACACAGCTGTAAATAAAGTACACTGAGTCAATCACATGATCTTGCTATAGAAAAACGCCAAACACATGCACAATTGACCCTTCAAAGTGTTCTTTTTACACATTATGCTTAAGTCGACTGTGGCTTTGCGTCTGAGGCTTTGGGCTGCACAGGAAGACCAGACAATGAGATTTTTCAGGGCATGCAACCTAGTCCACATGGATAAAGTTATATATCAGGATTCCTTAAGTTGCATGTCTGATGTATTATGAGGAGCCTGCAACTAGCTAGGTCAATCAGAATACTGGTTGCAATTAGGATTGCTGTTGCTCATTGAGGTTACTAATCTTGTAGTATAATTATAGGCTATGCTGTTTGATGGCCAGCTGACACCACTGGGTAAGAATGGAAGCACTGATCAGTACTTCCATTCTATATTATAGTTTGAGCCTCTCCCTATATGGATAGTGCATGATGTAGCTCTAGTTTCCAGATGATGGTTAGTGATGGAGCTCTAGTTTCCAGATGAGCCTCTCCCTATGGTTAGTAATGGAGCTCTAGTTTCCAGATGAGCCTCTCCCT
>LWTN01000058.1 GCA_002101225.1 Cycloclasticus sp. symbiont of Poecilosclerida sp. M
TTACTCTTTCTCACTTTGCTATCCTAGATTAATTTAGTTATCTAGGACAGCCCCTTATAAATTAACTCAAAGTAAGGTTCGCTAACTCCATGATTTATCATAGAGTAAAATAACTAATATTCGAAACGCTGCTTACCTTCTCCACTCTTCTCATTGCTGTGCTCTAGAACAGTAGCTGTGCCAAAAAGCTATATACACCATTTCTTGCCGTCACCGCAATCTCGAGAAAAGGTGTCAAGATAAAAACAATTAGCCCTAAAACGAAATAGACCAAAGCATGTATAAAGATGTGAAGTTTCGTAGAGCCGGCTGAGCCCTTATGATGTATTAAGCTATAATTCTGATTAGCCACATTTATATCAGTAGCTTTATTAATAAGCTCCAATTTCAACGCGTCAAATACAAATGCTGCTTCCAGATATTTCTCTAGAACCTCCTTATCTAAACTCGCCGTCTCACCCAAATTACTATCATAGATTTTTGCTTCTTCAAAGAGCTGCTCGGCTCTGTTGGTCTCACTTATTAAATAAGTGAAAAAATCTCCATTATCCACTAGCTGTAGAACTTCTGGTTTATAGCTTTTTTTCATTTCACTGACGCTATCTTTAGTTTTATGGCAATGAATCTTCATGATATCTAAAGCCGCCCTTTGTAAGTGCCCTTCCATTTTACTCAGTTGTCTAGGCTGTCCATTTACTTGATTATCAGCATTATTTGTTAAATATCTGAAAAAGTGATCTAGTGCATTCCTGTATTCATTCCAAACTTGCAGAGGAATCGCACCATATCTACTTTCAAATACAGATACAAAATAACGCACTATGTAATACAAATATGTCGAGTGTTTATAATCCTCTTCAACTCTCGAGGCCTGCTTTTCTGCCGCCTTAATAAGGTCATTTTTTGTGTCAAAAATATAAATTTGTTCCTGATTATCCATTTCTCGAACCATTTTAGTTAACTCTCATAAAAAAGGAGCCCGAGAGCTCCTTGTTAAAAATTAAAAATTTATTTCTATTTTCTAAAAAAAAAGTAACAAAGCTTTCGTAGCAAGCTAGGCTTTTTTACTTCATTATCAATATTAATCGTTTTATTAAGAATAACATTACCTTGTGAGGGAACACGATTATCTAAGGTAGTGGGCAAATCAGTTATTTTCTTACCCTTAGGCAAAAAAACCGCTTCCACATCTTGTAAATCCGTATCCCAAAAGTTATCCGCATTCAAAATTTTCATTTTTATAACTCCATTATTTTTTTACTAAAAAGCAAATATGTCCTTTAATTTTTTAAGCACAAAACTGAGTGTTTAAGTGGATATAATGTTTCTAGAGCCAGACATCCTAGATGATAGAGGCTCTCATGTCTATGTTTTATAAGGGCATAAAACATATCATAGTCTTTATTAACAGGCATCTTCAAAAAGCTCATCCATGCCTCCTCCAAATAATAAAAACCTCTCATAACTAAAGCCAAGTTAAAAGTAAGAGTCTTATATGACTAACAATAGCATAGAATAAATTTTGGGTCATGATAAGTTAAGCGGCTCTTTTCTGAACATTTTGAGTAAAATATTGTATATATCTTGCTCTCGATTATTAAATCTAAACTCACACTCTTTAAGGTGCAAATTGAACAAACCTTTATCCATTCCTTTAAACTTCACCAGTCGTATTTTAGCATAGCCCCAAAACGACTCAATTCCATTGATATGGCTCGTGCCTCTAACAAACTCATTTTGGCTATGATGCACTCTAAAATGCTTCTTGTAACCAAAATCGACAAGTCCATTATAACCGCGCCAACCATCAGAATGAATAACGCTATTGAT
>LWTN01000059.1 GCA_002101225.1 Cycloclasticus sp. symbiont of Poecilosclerida sp. M
TGTACACACTCAACACAAGGACATCACTCACTACATGTACACACTCAACACAAGGACATCACTCACTACATGTACACACTCAACAGACATCACTCACTACATGTACACACTCAACACAAGGACATCACTCACTACATGTAACACTCAACACAACACACACTCAACACAAGGACATCACTCACACAAAGACATCACTCATTACATGTACACACTCAACACAAAGACGTCACTCACTAGATGCACACTCAACACAAGGACATCACTCACTACATGTACACACTCACTCACCTTTGAGATGAGGGATAAGGTCTGTGGGAAATGAAACACAGAACACTAAGAGTACGGCAATAGGGAAAAGCTGGGGATTAGTGTAGTTAAAATATGTCTAAGCGGGCTCTGTTGTCCCCTTAGATCTCTAGTAAAGGCAGACGACCTCGGGAATCTTGCTTGTATATATAGTGCACGCATGCACACATTGTGCTTACCTATTGTGCCAGTGAGATAGTCTCGTGCTTTCCCCTAGTTGCACAAGGACCTACAAAGGGTAAAACCTGCTTATTTAAAGACCACTGGTACACTAAAACCACCTCTCAATGCAGACCACTTGTATTTGGCATCATATCTCCACACTGGAAAGGAATCTGGCTACCACACTTTTCATGCTCACTTACCATCTAGACATCTTTCTCCACGCTATAACTTGCTGGACAGAGAATAGTGCCTTAGCTTCTCCAGGGCTAATTCTAGCTTATGTAATGAGTGATGTCTTTGTTTATGTTTATGTCTTTGTGTTGAGTGTTACGTACATGTAGTGAGTGATGTCCTGTGCATATAGTGTGTTGAGTGTTACATGTAGTGAGTGATGTCTGTTGAGTGTGTGTGATGTCCTTGTGTTGAGTGTGTACATGTAGTGAGTGATGTCCTTGTGTTGTGTGTACATATAGTGTGTGATGTCCTTGTGTTGAGTGTTACATGTAGTGAGTGATGTCCTTGTGTTGAGTGTGTACATGTAGTGAGTGATGTCTGTTGAGTGTGTGTGATGTCCTTGTATTGAGTGTGTACATGTAGTGAGTGATGTCCTTGTGTTGAGTGTGTACATGTAGTGAGTGATGGAGTGAGCGATGGAGTGTGTACATGGAGTGAGTGATGTCCTTGTGTAGAGCATATGACTTGTAGGTGCCTACCTATGTCATGATGACTGAAGCTACAAATGGTTGTGATGTACCCATCATTTTTTGAAGTGGTGGGTGCATAACAATGTGGATGTATCCTGCAATTCCATTTTGAGGACAGAGAGGGCTGAGTATGCAGAAGGGAATCACATGATTTGATACTGTGTTGAGTGTGTACTTGTAGTGAGTGATATCCTCTAATGTCATGGCAATCATATGACTTGTAGGTGCCTACCTACCTACCTACCATGATGTCTGAGACTACAAAATGTTAATTCCTTATCGCAACGCCGCACTGAACATCATGCAATAAAAATTAACATTTTAAAAGTTTGACATAGAATTTCATGTGCTAGGGCTAGGAATATTAAGTCATGTATAGTATTATAAGCCATATATATGATACCATTGTTATCGCAACGCCGCACTGAACATCATGCAATAAAAATCCTGCTTGTAGGGACACCTTTCAACTGCTAAATAAGGGCCACCCTTCCAGTGGGGGAAAACAGCCCAAAATGGCATCTGTGGGACCTTTCAGGCCACCAAAAAAGGGCCACACCCACCAGAGGGCCGCACGGAGGCCAAAAGGGACACAAAAAGGGCCGTTTAGACGAAGCCCTATCCACGGATAATCCTCAGACGGGGTATTTCGGGACGCAAAACTAGATCGCGGGAC
>LWTN01000060.1 GCA_002101225.1 Cycloclasticus sp. symbiont of Poecilosclerida sp. M
CCGCCTTGGGTAAAACAAGGCGAAGCCTTGCATAAGCAGCAAACACAAATATTCAAACACCGCTCCTTAAAACGATTTGGACTACAACAAGTAGCGGAACAAGTATTTAATGTCTTTGTGAGTTCAGAAGCATTACAGTTGCATGGTGTCGTAGATAGCCTCTTAATTTGTGCTGATACTATCTATCCAATAGAATTCAAACTTAGTGGTCACAAACCAAGCCGAGGTCAGATATTGCAACTGACTGCTTATGGTATGTTAGCGGAAGATAAATACAAGCGATTGTTCCGTAAAGGTTTTATCCTTTATGAGCAGAAAGGGAAAACCATGCCCATCATCGTGCAACCAAAACATAGGCAACAAGTCCTTAACTTGCGCGATAAAATATTGGATGATCTAGAGCAGGCGTGCCTACCAGATAGCCCTGCAACACCAGCACAGTGTACCCAGTGCGAATATCTGAATTATTGCAATGATAGAAACTAATTGCTAGCTAAACCGCTCGCTACCCTGAACACAAGGTAGCGATCAATTTAGTTTCTTTAAGGATCAAGGTGTGTAATACAGAAAGCTCGATTTAACCTTAAAGAATTCATCTTTATTTTAGATGATTTCAGTGCATCATTTTTTGGGATATAATGATTACATGGATAATTCTACCAACTCTAGTTCGCAAAATCACCCGTTTTATAGCATTTTTTTCGATTGCGTAAATAGTAACAACCGATTCAACAGCAATACCGCGCAAATAAAGCCTTTCCAAGCAGGCCTACACAGGGTATCCCAAAAAACTAGCAACTGAAACAAAGCTTTAAGCGACCCAGCAAGCGATTTTCTTCTTCCTACACAGGGTATCCCAAAAAACTAGCAACTGAAACAGGCTCAATCATTTACCAACCTTCGCCAAAAGACTTCCTACACAGGGTATCCCAAAAAACTAGCAACTGAAACGACTTCACTCTAAAATTTTAGTTATTTTAATCAACCTACACAGGGTATCCCAAAAAACTAGCAACTGAAACTAATTGCTGCGCCTAAAATTTACCGGGTGCACATATTCCTACACAGGGTATCCCAAAAAACTAGCAACTGAAACTCAAACAAATAACTATACCGCAAACCCGCAGTAGCCTACACAGGGTATCCCAAAAAACTAGCAACTGAAACGCGCTCCAAGAAAAAATGAAATATTCAGCAATAACCCTACACAGGGTATCCCAAAAAACTAGCAACTGAAACGCACGATAAAATAAACATCCCATCCCAACTTTCTCGCCTACACAGGGTATCCCAAAAAACTAGCAACTGAAACCACGCTTATTGTGGCGTTAGCTATAAAAAGAGAATCCATTTTCAGCAACAAGATCACTTATAATGCATGGAAAAATTAAAGGAAATAGTTCTTACTTCAAATACTCGTGCCGGATGTATTTTTGATCTTTCAATACAAGTCCTCATTATCATTTCGTTAATTTCGTTTTCTATTGATACTCTTCCTGACATTGACAAATCACTGAAGGAATTTCTTAGTACGCTAGAAACATTCATCGTAATAGTATTTACAATTGAATATTTACTCAGAATAATTCTCACGTCTCCAAGCAGTAAATACATATTTAGTTTTTACGGATTTATAGACATAATTGCAATTCTTCCATTTTATTTGTCAACAAGCGTTAGTCTTCAAACATTAAGAATATTGCGTTTATTCCGTATTATTAGAATATTTAAGTTAACCAAATATAATCAAGCATATAAACGAGTTGCGAAATCATTATCATTAGCAAAAGAAGAACTCATTCTATTCTTACTCCTAACATTAATTCTGCTGTACTTAGCAGCTGTAGGAATTTATCATTTTACA
>LWTN01000061.1 GCA_002101225.1 Cycloclasticus sp. symbiont of Poecilosclerida sp. M
AAGGGCTGTACAGTTTATATTGCTAGAGCACGAGGGGCGTAGCCCCGAGGGCGTGGAGCAATATAAACTGTACTGCCCGCGCGAATGTGGTATAACCTATTTATAGCCTACAGACATCAAAGGTTGTCTAGGGAACTGCTGACATCATCAGTGCGAATTATTCGTCATAGATGAATTTGCTAGATCGATCGTAGCTAGCTAGCTAGCTACTCTGCCGTGCAGCTCATCGCTTCTTCTTTAGTAAGCAGGATCAAGGTAGGGAGACTGTCGGGGCTTTTATGAAGTATCAAGACTTGAGGGCTTTGCTAGGATCCAGCAGATGGCTTTGCTCAGGATACGGCAACAGATGACCTCCATGATCCACCAGCTGCTGTCAACATCGCCGCCATGAGCAACAACATAGCCTTTCTAGCCCCTACAACCCGTCATGCTATCGCTGCTGCCTCCGGATATAAGCCGACATTATTATTTTTTAATTTTTCGCGAAAAATTTATTTTAAAAATCAAGGTGTGTATGTAAATATCAAGGGGGTTATGGTTATTTAAACGGGAAATTGGCTACTTATTTCATGCAGTATGTTGTTAAATGCATCTGAAGTGGTACGGTCCTTTCTTTCCCTCCACATAAATTCATCAAGGTATGATGGCAATTGATGGCGGTGCATGCCCCTCATCCGCTTCAGTTTAATCTTAGCCTGCAACGAACATACAATTGAGGTATGCCATTGCCAGATCAACTTACTCAACTCCTGTGATGCAATGTGTGTTGCATCAACACTTACCCTATTCCAATACGATTCAATATTTTGTGTGTGGACACCTGTGGATGGGTCCACAAAATGGATGGAATGATTAACAGTGGAGTGTGATGCCACTCCAGGAATGGATGCCACCCTATTATATGCCGCCCATTGATCTGAGTGTATAATTGTCCCATTAGCAACATGGGCTTGTATAATTGGCAGCAGAGTAGCTGCATTTCTCTGTGGTACAATTTCCATGTAAATATATTTAGAGTAACCATCCTTTACCTAGGGCTGGTGTATGGGATGTATCAGACAATCCAAAGACCCAAATCTCCTGCACAGGCGGACGCCCTCTATGATGCTGTGAAGGCATTAACTCGTCTACAATGAATTTTAGTAGGTTCTTATACCTTTGGCTTACGAGTAAACTGGGACTCATCAATCTGTACTATAACTCCTGGCCCACCCAGTATGATTGGCTGATTGCACAGCATTGTGGAGCACACTTCACGCAGCCATTGATACACATCAACAGCAGTTGACTTATTACATTCAGTCTCTTGGGCAGCATCCGTCACAGGACACTCACGTGCCCACCCAAGTTTGTAGCGACAATTTAGTGTGGTGAGGAAAGTGCAGAGAAGGAAAGCGTGGAAAGTGCAGAGAAGAGTGTGGATACAGGTAGTGAATGTGCTGAAGTGAGGAAGAAAGCAAAGTATGGGTTAAGGAGGATGCCAGCAAAAGAAGTACTCTAGCTATTATCGATACACAATATTATTAAATTTCAGAACTCTAAAAAATGGCCAAAAGACTCGGTGTCCGGAAGGCATCCAAGTGAAAAGCGACAATAACTATACGTACAACATCGATATAAATATGTTTGGCAAATGTGTAGGGAAACCCAATTTCAGTGTTCAGTGCTCCACTGCAATTAGCTATGTAGATAATTTTACACTCTTTATGCCATGGGCTGACAGGCTCAATGTAAAGTGCAGGAAACTTTCCTACAATAATTATTAATGGAACACTCGCTTGAATATTCCACTTTGTAGGAAATATGTATCCTACACTTTACTGACATTAGCGAAGTAACGTCTTCTATACTACACTTTTGTAGGAACATGTGTCTTGCATATTCCTATAATTTGGCAGGAA
>LWTN01000062.1 GCA_002101225.1 Cycloclasticus sp. symbiont of Poecilosclerida sp. M
CCTTGAGAGATAACTATACATGCCACACATGGAGTGGGGGGAACTTCTCCCCCCCCCACCATTATTACTGGTGCACCTTGAGAGATAACTATACATGCCATACCACAACTACCAGTAGCAATGGTGCATATATACAAATGCCAAGTTGAGGCAGAATTAAAGTAGGCTACCTCTATGCAGACAGCTAGCTACAGACAGACAAAGTATATACTTATATAAGGCCCAAGCCACTAGTATGTATGCCCATTGAAACAGGTCCATGGGTCATACAGATGGGGAGAGCTATAGATAGGCCACTGCTGACACTACCTCTTTTGTATATTATATAGCCATGGCATATAGATTGTGTGGGTATCGCCCTACGTATGTATATTACATGCAGGGGGGGAAGAGGGCCTATAATATAGCTGCCAATTCTTTGGTGATCCCATTGAACTAACTTACTCGTGGTTTCTCCCCTGAACTGCAAGTGGAGTGTAGTGGTTTTGTTTTATAAGTAGCTCAAGGATCCTTCATTATTAAGAGACCAGGTTTACAGATCTTAGCTACTTGGGGCTTTGATTTTCTATTGTTGCCAGGTACATAATTACATCTAACCTTCACTGTAGTTCCAGCCATAGACTGCAGGCAAGTATATATATAGCTAGCTATACTACTAGAAAATGGCCAGTGAGCATGGCTACCCAGTTCCTGGGTACCAGCAATACACTGCAGCTGAGGTCATGAAAGAGCTCCACTTTCCAGAGAAAGACTGGGAAACTGATCGACAGTTTGAGGTCACGAAAGAGCTCCACTTCTCAGAGAAAGACTGGGAAACTGATAGGCAGTCCGGAACATTTGATTATGTCATTATTGGATCTTCCTTCTGTGCATTGGGTTTTCTCAGTCGTGCTCTGGAGAATAACCCCAGGGCAAGGATACTTGTGGTCGATCGTGGTGAGTATTTCCAGCCAGATCACGTCCAGAACCTTCACCACACCTACAAGTCTGCTGGGGTTGTTAGTGAGACCTTTCCCTGGAGTGTGACAGACGAGACCCACAATGGTGAGCACATCAAGTGGAATCATGGCGTCAATCACTTCTTCGGTGGCCGGTCTTCGTTTTGGAGTGGGTGGAGTCCAGAGCCTACAGTAGAAGAGATGGAAGGATGGCCGACAGAAGTGAAAGATAATCTGAAGACGTATTTTCCACTTGCTAAGAAGCTCCTCAATATTTATCCAGTCGATGAAATATCCAAGTTTGATTGCGAGAAGGTCAGGGAGGAGGGGGACAAAGCACCAGTCTCTGGGCCACTTCAGAGAGTGATTCACGAGCAACTAGAAACGGCCAGTTCTAATGTTCCGTCGCTATATAGAGTTGACCACACTCCACTTGCAGTTACCACGAGTAAGTTAGTTCAATGGGATCACCAAAGAATTAACAGCTATATTATAGCCCCTCTTCCCCCCCTGCATGTAATATACATACGTAGGGCAATCTATATGCATGGCTATATAATATACAAAAGAGGTAGTGTCAGCAGTGGCCTATCTATAGCTCTCCCCATCTGTATGACCCATGGACCTGTTTCAATGGGCATATACGTACCCCTTATATAATTTTATAGCCTACTGTGGTCAAACATCGAAGTACCCACTAGGACTGTATATCCAGTACAGCAGACCACAACCAGGGTGATATCGATATCACCCAGGAAGTGGTCAGGGCTAGGGCAATATCAATATCAGAATAGCATTTCTGGCAGCAGAGGCAGTGACAGCATACAGGTTGAAAGGCTAGGAGGGCTAGCAGGCCACGGAAGCAGTACATTTCTGGCAGCAGAGGCAGCAGCGATAGCATGACGGGTTGAAGGGGCTAGAAAGGCTAGGAAGCAGAGCTGTTGTTGCTCATGGCGGCGATGTTGACAGCAGCTGGTGGATCATGGAGGTCATC
>LWTN01000063.1 GCA_002101225.1 Cycloclasticus sp. symbiont of Poecilosclerida sp. M
TTTTCCTTGTAAATGTCTCTTTGATGCCTTTTTGCGACTGATAATGGAAGGTTCTTGAAGTTTCCTATTTGAGAAACTCTTTTGAAATAAGAATTTTTAGCCTCCATTCTCATGCACCAAGTGCCAACCATGGGCCCAACACTGCAAGGGTGTAAGAGTACATAATTTTCTAGACAAAAAATATTGTTAATTTACAATCTTGGAAAATGCACCATAATTATAGTGCATCTTAGGCGTAAAGGTTACTTCAGGGTAACAAGTTTTAAAAAGACGATGATGATCCTCGATCAGTGCTTTCAGATAATCACGAGCTTCACTTGATGTAGTCCTTGCTGTGCACACTTTAGTGATTTCTAGCAGGAGCAGGAAACATTCCCATTTTGGATTGTCTTCTGGTATCTTGTCCCGGTAGCAGTATGGCAAAATTCCACATCTGTGAAGCTGTATAACAACAATAACAAAACAGTAGTGCATGTATGCACAGATTAAGTACACGCACATGACAAGTGTAGTTTTGATCCAGTTCCTGTAAAGTATGTCTTTTGGAACTCTTTGGGGGGCTTATTTCTTGCTTCAACCCTTCCATATGCGAAGTGCCTTACTCGCTGATTCAGTAATTCCAAGCCTACATAGCCATCCCCCATGCAACTGCTTAGCATCAGCTTTGTCTCTAGTGGAAGCACTCCTTCCATAAGTACATGCATCACATCCTGTGGGATTTGAGATTTTGCTACATGGAAATAACTTATTAAGTTCAGGGGGGAAGTAGAATTGATGCCATATATAACAGAATCTTCAGCACCAAGAGGTCCACTGAGCTTGGAGCAATGGAGGTCATATGAGTGGCAGGTTCACGTAGCAAGAAATCCTCTTCGTAAAAGTAATAATTATGTTGACAGAGGGCTAGCCCTAGCCCTAGCCCTAGCCCAATAATGGGGCTAGCTAGCTAGCCCCATTATTATAAAGAGGCAAGCACCTAATATTATAGTCATGGTGTGCATTAATAGAGCATGTATCACATAAAAACAACACACCTTTGTTTGAGTTTCCTCTCTGGTTGCCATACAGTCCCTGCATATCCTCAGCGAAAATCCAACTCCAACTTTGAGAACCCTCCAAGTTGATGGGCTGCAAGAGTATCAGCCAAGCACAACAAGACTGTGCCATAGAAGTGGTGTGAACTACCACCAACATTAACTGTAATGCCATCCTACAAATTTAGCCAAAAATCCAATTACCAGGTTATTGTATCATTATGTGCTATTTACTGAGCATAAAGTGTTAACGTCTTTGATGAAGGGTCCCAGCACCTTTTCAAACCCGAACTTCTCCAAAACAGGACACTCAACACACGCCACAAGCTGAATAGCACGATGGGTGGACCGGAGGGCTGGCCGTATGTTCCCAATTACATAGTAAAACATACCTTAAAATAACAAAGTTTTGCATTGATCACATGTCCGCCGAACTATGTTAACCACGTATTTCAATCCTGCAACCCTAACCCAGGGATCCACAAGCGGGGTTGCTTAACACCCCTATATTACTCTATAGGGCCCCTCTCATCTGAGTCACTCACACTACTCTGGATATATACTTTTCTTTCTCCCAAACAAATACTGTGCTATTATGCTTGGTACACAAACCTATATACTCACCTAGTTTGTGAATACCGCTAGGGGGTTACACACCTCCACTTCATCGAAGTATATCACAAGCTGAAGTAGTTTCGGATCTTTGCTCTTGAATAAAGCATGTTGTTTGAACAATTCGCCGTCACAGAAATCTGCGATATATCCATCAGTTCGACTGTGCCCCTGCAAAACCTATAACACGGTTAAACACGGTATTAGTTAGGCAATAGGTCTACTGGTAGACTCCCAAAGGCCCTGGGCCGAGTCACACCAACTGCAGCAAGAAGTTCTGAGGGTTTGTGCTCTCTAGCTGTAAGCT
>LWTN01000064.1 GCA_002101225.1 Cycloclasticus sp. symbiont of Poecilosclerida sp. M
TGATCCTTCATCTTCAAATATCAATGGCGTTTGTGTTTGTTTTTTAATCAGCTCAATCGCTAAAGAATTCTCAAAGTTAATCTGTGTAGGTTGTGCAGTTGTGGTATTACCAAAAGCAGAACCACGGTGATTTGCCAACCCTTCTAGGTCGATTTTATTATCTAATTTATCCAGCAGCAGGGTCTTACCGCAGCCCGTCTTACCGCCAATAACAAGAGGGGTTATATTGCCCATAATTCTATCAGTTTCATCAAGTAAAAATCGGCGTAAAGCCTTGTAGCCGCCTTTGATACGTGGATATTCAATGCCAAATTCATCAAATATCCACTGTTGGGTAATTTGACTGCGCATACCACCACGAAAACAATATAATGCGCCACTTGGATGGTTTTTAATGAATTTAAGCCAAGCCCCCATACGTTCTTGCTTAATACTGCCTTGCACCAGTTTATGTCCAAGTTTAATTGCCTCTTGCTGCCCTTGTTTCTTGTAACACGTGCCTACTTTTTCACGCTCTTCGTCGTTCATCAGTATTAGATTTTGCGTATTCGGGAAAGCGCCCTGTTTAAACTCAATTGGTGCTCTGGTATCCATTAGTGGTGTATCAGCAGCGAACAAGCCGCTAAAATCCGTTATTTGCTGCAATTCAGGCATTAATAGTTACAATAATGTCGTTACGCTCTACTATCTCGCCAATCGGCTCTAAATCAAACCCTGCTGTTTTCATAGTCTGATGAAATGTTTTTTGCGCTTCATCCGCCACCATAATCAACAGCCCACCACTGGTTTGTGGGTCGCAAATAATTGACTGCACCTCGCTACTCATCGCACTTAGATTATGACCATAACTTTCAAAATTACGCTGTGCACCGCCTGGTGAACAGCCATTTGCCAAGTAATCTTTAATATTTTCTAAGATTGGTATTTTAGTGTAATCAATCACTGCGGAAACTTTAGAGCCTAGACAAACTTCCGACAAATGCCCGCCCAGTCCAAATCCTGTTACATCGGTCATAGCATTGATGCCGTCAATTTCAGCCACAACCGCACCAATATCATTTAATTGGCACATTGTGTCAATGGCACGTTTTTCATCTTCGGGGGTGATTTTCTTTTGCTTTTGTGCGGTTGTTAGAATGCCGATGCCCAAAGGCTTGGTGAGGTATATCTTGTCCCCAACCTTAGCGGTTGAATTTTCTTTTAAATGCTTGATGGCGACTTTTCCAGTCACTGCCAAGCCAAAAATCGGCTCAGGCGAGTCGATACTATGCCCGCCAGCAAGCAGCATTCCCGCCTCTTGACAAACGCTACGCCCGCCTTCAATTACCTGCTGCCCTACTTCGGCAGGTAGTTTGTCCAACGGCCAACCAAAAATCGCAATCGCCATCAACGGTGTGCCACCCATCGCATAAATATCGCTAATTGCATTGGTGGCAGCAATACGCCCAAAGGTAAATGGGTCGTCCACAATCGGCATAAAGAAATCAGTAGTGCTGATAATCGCCTCGCCATTGCCAATGTCATATACCGCCGCATCATCTCGCGAGTGGTTGCCCACCAACAATTTTGAATCAACCATTTCATCGTTGGACGAGCTTAGAATTATATCTAAAACTTTAGGCGATATTTTGCAGCCACAACCTTGTCCGTGGCTATATTCAGTGAGTTTAATCGTTTGCTTTAATGGCACGGATAATGTCCTTTTTATTAATTTTATGTTTTTCACCCTTGTAAATATTAGCCTCAAGTTTTTTAAGAAATGACTCAAGTGCTGGAAAATCAAGCGGCAATAATAAATCAAACAACATTTTATCATTTGCACTACGTTTGATTTGTTTGATTAAATCAATATCTTTTGGTTTTTTTCTGCTTTTGAGCCGGCGAATAATCGTAGTCATTGCCACACCTGCGAACAAAGCCAATAATAAATAAAGATAAAATGCATAGGTTTGATAGAA
>LWTN01000065.1 GCA_002101225.1 Cycloclasticus sp. symbiont of Poecilosclerida sp. M
TTTGTAGACTCTGAAGGTCAACCACCTAGCAAGCCTAGCAAGGCAAAACAAGGTAATTTTAACTGACTGATTTTTTTGAGCTGTATGAATTATGTTACGTATCATTGCAACGCTTCATCAGAAAAATTAATGGACATGTACCCTATAGTGTTAAGAAATGTTTTGTATTAATTTTGTAGACTCTGAAGGTCAACCACCTAGCAAGGCGAAACAAGGTAGGCTTAGAATAACTGATTGAGCTGTAATTATGTTACTGGCCACATCATTCATACCTATAATGCTCCACCTCAATATGCCATTACTGTATGCCCAATAGAAGACATATGCACCTACAGTGTTATTAATTATGTAGACTCTGAAGGTCAACCATCTGCAAAGAAGCCTAGCAAGGCAAAACAAGGTAGGCTTGGAACGTAATAATTTTGAGCTGTAATTATGTTACCATAACTGGCCATCATACCTATCATCATTTCATCGTACTCACGTACTCACGCATTCTCACCTACGTAATAATAATATATAAGCAGGGTTTCATCTAGTGGGGGGGCAGGGGGGAAGCTTCACCCCCCCCCCCCCCCCCCCCCCCCCCCCCCCCCCCCCCCCCAAACACTCCAGCTTCCCCCCCAAATATTTTGTGATTATGACATTATAGGAATAAAAAACCACACCATTTTTCTGTTCTTTTCGACATTGGGTGTAGAAATGGGTGCAAAAATTTAGGCTTGCTTCGCTCGCCCACATCTTCCCCCCCAAACTCAATTTTCTAGATGAAACCCTGATAAGCGCCTATTATAAGCGTATGCGCCTAATAACGGGTGAGTATGGTATCCTGTATACCCAATAGTTGATGGACATCCATGTACGTACATCCCTACAGTGTTAAGAAAATTTATTTGTAGATTCTGAAGGTCAACCATCTGCGAAGCAGCCTACCAAGGCAAAACAAGGTAGGCTTGGAATAACTGACTGATTTTTTGAGCTATAATTATGTATGTTACCATATATACATAATTGGGCGAGCGAAGCGAGACCCTCTTAGTCTGTTGGCCGTTGAAATTCCGTACGGACGGACGTTCAATGGTTAAGACTCTTATTTTTCATGGGCAGCCCATTTTATTTTTCACGGGCTAGCTCGCCCCACAATGCTGTGCATTCATCCTAGTTATAGCAACGCTATAATATTATGCTATTGTTATATACCTACCATGATTAGAGCAATCTCATTGGTCGGTCAATTGTAATTCACGATAACCTATAGTTCATTTGAGCATGTGCGTGCAGAACTAAATTGTTATAGTAATGGTGAAAGGAAGAAGTGACAGAGCAAAGTGCTATGCATGCTAGCGGGCCTCAGCAAGAGCTATAGCAGGTTATGAACAGTCCACAGTAAGTGTGGGGTAGCTAACTAGGTCTACACTGCACAGTGAATATAATGAACAAATAGACTTCAAAACAATCATTTTATGGAGTGTATATCAATTATAGCACACCCTCCTTTATTGAATATCGTCATTGATTATTCCCACCTCTGGTAGAATAATTCACGAGGAGGGTGTGCAATAATTGTATGCACAATTATACGCAAAAATTTCTTCGAAATAAAAAGGCCATGTAGGGTTAGCTACCTACATCATTGCCTCCAGCTTGGCGCCTCGACTTTTTATGGAACTCCAGTTCACACACACCTATAGCTACATGCACAGCATAACATAGCTAGCTAACCTAGCTACTCAGTATATACACCTAGCTACACAACTATAGCTACACAGCATAGCTAGCTGAGTACATACACTTAGCTACACAGCATAGCTATAGCTGAGTACAAACACTTATACTTTTTACGCATTGCTACTTTATCCAAAACAGCAAAGTTAACATTAACAAGTCCTAATTTCCTTGTGTAGTGTGCATGGGAGAAGTGGCCTCACAGAAGCTAAGGATCTGTCAGGAACACTATAATCATTATTTTTATCGATAAAATAATTATC
>LWTN01000066.1 GCA_002101225.1 Cycloclasticus sp. symbiont of Poecilosclerida sp. M
ACCACATTGTCACGCCATCTGGAATCTATATTGAACAGTCTGGATTGCATGTACTTCAGGTCAGTGATACGCTTGTTCCTCTCATAGCCAAGACCAAATCTGCCTTTAGGATAAAGTACAGGGAAAGCATGCTCTTCCAGTTGGTCTTGTTGGAACATGTTGACAGGGGAAGTTGCTATGTGTGGGAAGGGGATTTGTGGGGCTGTATTTTGTTGTTGCAATAACTGCTCAATGGGTATATCTGGGTCAACATAATTTTGTTGAATGACACAAGATTCAGTGAAATTGTGCACATCTACTTGCATCTCATCATCAGAGTCATTATGCATACTGAGGTCAAAGTGTGAATCAATATGATTGATTGAGTGGTTGGTTTGGTTTGGTATTGGTATGTTGGAGTACAGAGGGTTGTTAGCCCTGAGCCAGAGGAGTGCTTCATAGATTTTCAGGTGGTCTATCTGCTGTAACATGGCCTGGAAGGTTTCTCGCTGAGATACTCCAACTGCTGATAGGATTAGTTCAGACTCGCTCAGAGGTCTTGGTAGCTGATTCATCACATGCTGAACTGGAATATCATCAGGGGCAAGGTTGTTATTATAAGCCTTTGCTGGCCATTGTTCTTTTATCAACTGGGTGTTGCATACTGAACAAATAACAACAGGGTCTGTGGTGGGCTCTAACTGGAATTCGTGTGGGCATGCTTCTGTTACCACATCATTACTGACATGCTTGGCTTTATCAGCAAAGATTAGACACCGGCATACTCTGCAAGGCATTTCTAATTTCTGCTCTAAACCTTTCAACAGTATTGTTACGGTTTCTTACAGTGTCTAACCGGTGTGTCGCTGCTCTGTACTCTCTTGTTGCCGCCTTAAACGGGCCCTTTCTCACATGGCCTGAAGCCTATGTTCCCGCTGTTCTGGCCTCTCTTGTTGCCTTGCCTCCCGTCTAGATAGCAGTCTTTGTTCCCGTTGTTCATGGCTTTCCCGCTGGTTCCTCAATCGTGCACTCCTACGCCCCAACTGTAGCCTGTGTTCTTGGCGTCTCTCCTGTGCTGGGCTAGTGTTTTCTGAAGCTTCAGGAGCCTCTGGTTGCTCAGAACTATAATCAGTGTCCATTTTTTTGGTTTGTCAATTAAATGTGAGCGTGCCCTCGATGCGCATGCGTGTACGTAACGTGTGCCTTGCATTGTGATAAAAGGAGTCCAATTTTGGAACCGGTATCGCAGCTTCGCTTCCCAGGAGGAGGGTTTCTGCCCCAAACATCAGAGAACTCAACGAACGGCAGAAGAAAACGGATGGATTTTTGCAATAAAAAAACAATGACCAAAAATCAATTTTTTAATAATAATAATTTTATTAATATTGCATAATAATGTTCACCGCGTTATGGCGGGTTTTCCCAAATCGGGTCACATATAAGTACCCAAATTAGACAGCATCAGGAAAGTGCTGAGCAGCATGAACAGAGGCTTCAAACCAGGCGTGTAAGTGCCCGAATTAGACAGCAACAGGAAAGTGCTGAGCAGATTCAAGCCAGACGTGAAATTAGTAAGAACACAACAACAAAGTACTGCAAACAGACAACATCTTCTAGAAGTAAGAAGGTACCGTAACAAAACTGTAGATAAATTCTTAGCAGACCTCAAGACTAGTCCATGTATGTTATTGTTTGGTATACTCTCTGATAAAACCAAGGAGGTGAATAGTGATGTACTGACAGATGCTTGCCCTGTAGAGTTACCCAGTGAACTCACCTCTGGTACCATAGTTGTTTGTTCAAAGTGCAACACCCAGATATCTAAATGCCAATGGCCTACGGGCATTCACTAATGATTTACAGCCTGATGACATCCCTATTGAGTTAGCTCAATTTAACACCCAATGAAGTCAGAACTGTGGTCTGTAACTGAAAGCATATCTACCCCGCGCTCGACGGCTCTATCTATTAACGCCTGCGGAGAAAGCGCACCGTCGGAAATGAACGTATGGGTGTGTAAATCTA
>LWTN01000067.1 GCA_002101225.1 Cycloclasticus sp. symbiont of Poecilosclerida sp. M
TCTATACACACAACATGATGGGCATGCTGCTAAGTACATCCTGGTTATTATCTTAACACCTTTGTGCAATCAGTAAAACACTTCAGTGCATGGGAATAATAAAGGGATTATGAGGACTCTAGAATAATGATACAGGTTTGGAATCTTTTGGCTAATATACTACAATATTTACTTTTGATTCCATCAATATGTGAGGAATGTCTGTGAAATCACCAGTCCGAGAGTGGATACTGCCTCCAGCTATCTTTTTCCTGGTCTTCGGCACCAGGAAATAAGCCAGACATCGGAATGCAGTAAATATTCAGCCTCTGTTAAATGGATGAAACCTAAAACACTATACTAAACCCAGAGTGTAGCTTACCTGAATCATTCGAATCAAAATCTCGCAGAGCATGCTGCAACGTCTTGGGCTTACTGATAGAAGATAATTTGCATCCATAAAATCCAGGCTTCTGCAAAAGACTCGTAGCTGTTCTCTAAACCCACAATGAGATCAAACTCATAAAAAACCTGCAGGAAAAATATAATTATAGCACATTCATTTATAAATTTTCCCAGGAGGGGGCAAAACGCGATTTTGCGAAAAGGAGAGGGGGAAAAACACAGTGTTTGTATACATGGCTTGTCGGGGCTTCTTTTCCAGGGTGAAATTCTATCAAGGGGGGGGGCACCCCACTAATCTGCCTCCTCCCCCCCCCTAAATGAAGCCCTGCACAGAGTATCAAGAATAGCTAGGGTCTACAATATACAACGCACATATCTAGCCTTTCGTAGATGTGGGTATTCTGATATCATAACTTCCGGTCGAGTGGCGCCCATGACCATGTCCCGCCTGGTTTTCAAGGTCCGCTTGATTAGTTCCCTCACAACATCTGGCTTTGGCTTTGACTTAGCAATTTCTTTCTTCAAATGTTCACAATTTCTTTTAGTCGACACATCATCCTCACCCTCTTGGTCCATCACAGCATACATGTGTTTAGAAGGCTCAAGCTTTGGTCTCTTTGGTTCAGGATCATTCTTAGACTGGTTTCTGTTAACATTTTGGCACCTCACATAGATGTACTGTGTCCATGAGTTCTGTGAGACATAATTATTTAATTAAGAACAAAATTAATACAGAAATAAACTTACACTTTCCTTAAGAAAACTATATTTCCTCAGAAGCGATTCAGCCACAATGGCACAGTTCTTCATTGTAGGATGTTGCACATAGGCACAGAGCATGGTAGCTAAAACCCTGACGATGTACTTCCTGTCATCTTCTCCGAGCCGTTTCTTTCCTAAATTTTGTTCTGTGCTGTCCCGAAACATTGATATTGGAAATGGATTGGGTACCAAATTTTCTTTCTTGCAGCGTATGGCCGGGACAATCTATGATTAAAATAATTGTAGTAAATAGTTACATAATACAGTTAGGATAACACCACTTGCCTGGGAACCCTTATTTGGTTCTTCAGCACTCCCCACTCCAGCACTCCCAGACGAGCCTTGAACACTCTACCAATATCAAAACAACTACTATTATATGAAGGTCCATTACAAAACCATCTACCTGAGACTGTGGTCCACAGGAATTTCCTTCTGATACAAGTATAGGCTAACAAGAAACAAGCAGGACACATTGAACTCATCAGTTGCACTGTAGCTATTCCAATTACAGCACACCACACCATGAGATAGCCACACCAGAGGAGGTACCTCAGGTGACCCATGGCAAACTCCTGTGAAAATGCTTATCACCCTAAAATTACACTAATTAGCAGTCCACTGATGAGGCCCTTTACCAAATGAGGCCCCTAAAAAGGAACCTCAAAAAATGCCCACAGGGGCTGGTCACGAAAAATTTCTGTGCAAGGGTTCCCAAATATCAACTGTGTTCTACCTCCTCTCCACTGCACACAAGTACATCTCATTACCTCTGAATTTGAAAAACTGAAACTTCCACAAGGGGAACCATTGCCACGCTAAATAGGGAAGTACCACACAGGAAAGGTTGATCACTGTAAACTTA
>LWTN01000068.1 GCA_002101225.1 Cycloclasticus sp. symbiont of Poecilosclerida sp. M
ACGTCTACAGTATCCCAAAACCTATTAATTCCAGCAACTAGTTATTGTTTATTTTTTGGTTTCACCTCACGTCTCATAAATTCTTTGAGCTCATGCCATAGATTTTCTTATCCGGGGACTCGGCAGGGGTTTTCCACCAGTTTATACCAGATTGAGAAAATAATGCTCGAGCTGCTCTAGAGGTATGTTTTGAAGATCTTGTAGCCGCTTGATTCCTGAACTAGACCTCGAGAACCAGGTGTGAGCCTGTGTAAGCTTCCTCTGCTTAGCATAGTCACTGTAAACCATGGTACAATAGTGGAGCTGCTGATAAAGACTAACCTTCGTGAACATGCATGCAGCCACTATTAATAGTGGCTGGTACAGAGGTTCGTGAGCTGTTTACTTATGTGTGGTTTCACTGGTTCTCGAGGTCACACTTCGCACTGGTTCGCGAGGTGGTTCTCAAGACTTTGAGTAATCAATGACATGTGTGGCTTCTCTGGAGAACCATTTTAATTTCCTCAAGAACATTCTAAGCTTGCATTGGCGAGGATACGAAATAGTGGAGTATTTGGTTCTTGAAGATCTTATTCGGACGTCCAGACAAGGCATTCGTCAATTTTTAAAGCGCTACCAGCAATCCAAGAGCAAGTATCACCATAATGAACAGCCATTGACGAAACATTCATAGATAGCAACATGTTTAACATGTTTCCTTCACCCACTGTTAGAATCAGGGTGACTAGGGTCATTCGCCCATTCTACTAATTGTGGGGAGACAGTGCATTCACATGCTGTCAAATCTTGTAACCACAATCTGACATTACGTTCTGTTGCTCAGTCAAGTGACCCAAGTTCATGGACAACAACAATTCAGCTTCACCTGCCCATTGGACTAACTGTGGGGACACTGTGCTTCCTACTGTACACAGACCCTTTAACCACAGTTTAATACTACGTTCTGTTGCTCCGTAAACATGGACAACAACAATTCAGCTTTATCCGAGGAATGGATATCAGCTCCTTTGGTACTTGCTTCTCCTGTTTGTCAACAGAGCATATACTATGCCAGTCAAGTGAGAATTGAGGTCATAGTTGTGCCCAACTACTATGCTAACCCCCACATACCTGTATATTTCAGACCAGCTTATGTACTCGAGTGGAATATTAACAGAGGTAGGAACTTACCTTACTCCTGGAAGAAGCAGAAGTCAGTGTTGAAGTCGTCTTCATCTCAAAGCCTATGAAGCATCCCTGCTTAACAGCGCAGTTCTAAGGGTGCCAGAACTTAGCTACAGCACGAAACTTCAGCAAACTTTGACCTCGGCAACTTGTGTGATGCATGCGCAAATTAATGCTCGCGCTGGTATCATAGCGACCACATATTATATCGCTAGCTAGCTCCAAGCGAGGTAGCAATTTTATCAGAGATGGCACCATGGCGATTCTTGCCGGCGGGTTGTCAAGGAATGTCAGAAATGTAAGAAATGTAAGAACCATTAACGATACTGTTTACTTTTACCATAGTGATAATAATATTGTTCATACATGGTTTAATTATAACTATACCTTGCTAGAGCTATGTTGGTGCAGTGTAGGATAATGAAATAGCTATGCAGACATACTTTCATTTAGCATCCCCTTGAACACTTACTGTGGACTGTTACTGAATCTTCTTTCCTGAGGTTCTTTGATTATGTAAAATGAGCATGCGCAGTACAGGTTTTCGGCTCTACAATCACAAGTATTCCTTTTCTCGTTCTGAGGCTAGTCCATGGCAGGCTCGAGTCATAACTGACACCCGAATTAGCTCTGGCTCGAGCGGATAGCTGTTGCTAAGCAGATTGTGATGGGCATGCACATTGTGATTGCCACACACGACACGTACATACGCCTCGGGGTATTTTGATTCCTAGACCTAAATATATCGCAATACAATTTCAATGGGTCATGAACAGTGACTGAGCTCGCTCGCTCGCTAACTACACACATGTATGTACGTACGTATGTATGACAATGTATGTAAGCTATA
>LWTN01000069.1 GCA_002101225.1 Cycloclasticus sp. symbiont of Poecilosclerida sp. M
CATAAACCTTCCAATAAACTCTTGAGCATCCAGGGCGAGTAATTGGTTGCTGAGATTCTTTTTGTAATCTTTCCACCTGAAGATTACTTTGCCCCCTGTGATATTAACAATCCTGTTATTGCTGATGGCAACCCGATGGGTATACTTTCCCAGGTATTGCACAACCGATTGTGGCCCTGCCATAGACTTTTTACAGTAGACATTCCAGTTTTTCTCATAGAGCTTGTTTTTGAGTAGGCCAATATCAACCAGATCATCAGGGATACGGATGTTGCCTGTGGCTATTTGTTTTTGCAACAGGCTCCACATCACACCCCTAAAGACTTTAGAGAGTGCTTTGACCGGTAAGAAGAACTTCTTGGGCGCCTGGATCCACTCCACTCCATCGGCAGATAATCCACCGGCAGGGATAATCATATGGATGTGTGGATGGTAAGTCAATGCCTGTCCCCAGGTATGGAGCACAGCTACCGCACCTGTTTCAGCCCCAAGAACTTTGGGTTTTCGCCGACCTTTCTTAAAGTCTGTGAGGCTGCTTTGAATAACAGATCATAACAGACCCTTTGGTTGAGGTAGAACAGTTTATGCAAGCAGGAGGGAATGGTAAAGACCATATGGAAATAGCGGCAAACCGGCAGGCTACTTTTCAGTTTATCAATCCATTGAAGTTGCTTGAGATACTGGCATTTGTTACAGTGGCGGTTACGACATGAATTGTAGGCAATACGCTGATGACCGCACTGATCACACCCTTCCAAATGCCCACCCAACGCAGCCGTTCTGCATTGGGTAATGGCCCTGAAGGCTTTGAGCTGATCAAGGCATAGCTTGTGCTTGTCGATAAATTGGCTGCCATACTCCTTGAGTATTGTAGCCACATCCAAAGGATGCCTTAAGTTGGCTTCCACCGTAATCAAGGTTGGTCAAAAGGACTTTTTACCGAAGGATCGATGGCTGCCAGGTGCAGGTAGGTCATCGTAGAACTCAGCGAGCTGTGTCCCAGTAGTTTCTGGATTAGTTTGAGGTTAGCGCCATCTTCAAGCATATGAGTGGCAAAAGCATGTCTGAGGCTATGAGGGAATATGTTCTTTTTAATCCCGGCCCTGGCTGCGGCTCTTTTGACGATATTTCGGATTGAAGTAGGCGAATAGGGTTGTGCCGGTTTCCACCCTTCGAATACATATTGAGTGGGCTTTGGGTGGCAATGTCGGTAGTAGTCACGCAACATCCCAAGTGTCTTCTTTGCCAGTAAGGTGTCCCGTGCCTTGTTTCCTTTTCCGTTGTTGACCCTGATTAACATCCTTTGCGAATCAATATCGACCATCTTTAGATTAAGCAATTCATCCCGACGTAATCCTGCAGAGTACAATACAGCCATGATGGCCCTATGTTTTAAGTTAAGGGTCGCCTCCATCATCGCATTGATCTGTTGCTTTGAAAGGATAGTTGGTAAATGTTTATTTCTCCTGGGCCTATTGATTTTTATGCCTTCATTCCACGGTTGACCCAACACGTCTCGTTTGAGGATCTTCATTGCACTGATGGTCTGGTTGATGTGGGAATTTGACAGGTTTCGCTCTTCCTTACAATAGAAGAGGTATTGTTTGACTTGATCGGCTGTTACCTTCTCTGGTGAGCAACTAAAATATTTACTCAACTGCACCAACATGGTCAAGTAGATGCTGACAGTTCGTGGGCTGTAATTGCGGAATTGGAGCTCTCGGACGAACCGATCACTCAGCCTTTCTTTTTTTTCATAATGATTATCTTTTAAAGTTTAACCTATTAAGATAACCATCTCTCTATTCACTACCGACGTCAGGAGGTTTCGTTCAACCAAGATTTATAAGACGGTCTTCACGTTCAATAATGTATTCTTCACTGAGATTACAGATGATAGTAGGGTCATAAAAAGTGCCTTTTTCAGCCATCAACTTGATAGTTTTGTCACTTAACCCATAACCATGTTCAACACAATCCACACCTGCCTGTACCGCTCGATAAATGTCGGGTTCACTTGAGTGG
>LWTN01000070.1 GCA_002101225.1 Cycloclasticus sp. symbiont of Poecilosclerida sp. M
CCATTTGAACTGGGAACCAGGGGGTACGAAGGATTGAGCACATTTGATGGCTTCACATCTTCCGAAAGATTGTCCTATCTTCCTAAGAACAATTATTTCAAATTTCCGTCACGTGTCTACATTGGAGACAGGGGTCACCAGTTCATATTGGACCGTTTGCAACGGTCGTTCGAAACTGACTTTATCGAATTTAGATTAGTTGCATTCGGAGTGAGTGAGTTTGGACATGGTAGACCAGTTCAGTCATTTATATCCGTATCGGGAACTCGACAGTTTATAAAGTCATACGACATGGGCTATGCTGTTGAGATTGCTGGAGAGAGGTATAGTACCCCCAGTCAAGGGAGTGGAGCATGGATGGTGTTGTGTAATGACTCTGGTCAAATGATTCTCGTAAACTTTGACCAACTTCGCTACATTATGTATGGCTCCGACCTTTCTCGAACTTTGACCATGTGCAGAGTGTGTGCAGTGGAGTATTGCTTGACGTGAGTCTAACACGTGGAGTTTGTCGTGCTGCACAAATGCACCATATCAGATCTGTTTCCACTCCATTTGGGTATACTGCTGTACACTCTCATATTCACAAGAACATTAGTTCCGACACGCAATTTAACCTGTGTATGTTTGAGATTTCGGTTAATGTGGAAGTGAACAGTTGCTTCATTTCGACAGAGTCAGCTATCGTGATTGATAGTTTGAATGCGTTCCATCCGGTACAAGGAATGGGCACAATTGTTATATGGGGGGCGAACGCCTTTATGGATGTGACTGAAGCTGTAATATGGAAACACAATGGTTTCAATATAGTACTGGTAGAGTGGCTCGATATACCAGGGACACTGTCACATGTAACGTCGCACTTTAACACAATACAGATGATTGCCCCATATTGTAAAGTCAACAAGTGTTGTAATATGGCTGCAATACAGGAGTACTGCGTAACATGTCTTGAGCGAATATGCAACAAGGTTCCTATCGGGCATGTTATGAGCAGGGACTATAGCAGTTTTGCAAACACGGAAGCTGTATGTCTGATCAAGACGTTTAATTATTACCGACAAATTTACCATGACACTATTACAAATCCACTTTTGGACGCCTACATTGTCTCTGGTATTGAATCGGAATACAAGAAGGCTATCACGGAATTATATCACGTTTTTATCAAGCCAGTAATACATGTGCCTCGAACAGGTGAACCAGACTGTGTATACCCCCATGGATCATCCATTTTGGTCGAATGTTCCAGCAACGCATCAGATGAGGAAATGGTGGTACCAAATTCGCACACAACTCGTGCATTGGAAGGGGCAGTGTACAGTCCTATACTAACCCATGTCAGTGAGGGAAATCTAGACATCTCCATGGATGTTCCATGTCCATGTAACGATTCCGAACCATCACCATGTGTTGGTAATATATTGGAAAGGATAGACAACGTTATGGACATGGAACCCCCCGTATCTGATTCGGATACTGAACTCGTGATGGATATTCCATCACCTTCTCCGCGTGATGGATATGTAACTCCATCGCCCTCAGTACAAACCAACCGTGCACCCGCAATCGTTCGGAAACCATCTACCAGACGTAGGCCTATTCGAACCACCTCTACTCGGACATCAACTTCACCAGTTGCTGATCATACACTGTACCGCATTGAGATTTTGACTAAAACACCCTTCAAAATGATGCCAACTGTCGAGTTGTTTACTTCGGTTCACATTATGACAGCAATGTGCGGAATCGCATCGCGATTTAACGGTGGACGAGTATTGGATGATTCCATTGATTTACATTCGTTTATTGCCGACAAGTCACAAGGAATGAGGTTGAGATTTGACAACGAATGTACAAACACGATGCGGAGTTACCAAAGGACTGCAGATGTGTATATGGTTGCAGAACCATTCCCAAGGCCGAACCACATGAACCCATGTAACACATCGTCTCCATGGAACCCTTATGTAAAACCTTATTTCTGGTTTTCTGCCAACACAAACTGTGTGGAGCAGCGAAGGGTCATG
>LWTN01000071.1 GCA_002101225.1 Cycloclasticus sp. symbiont of Poecilosclerida sp. M
TTCTTGCCAACCAGCTTTGGCAAGAGCATCTGTTTCCAGGCGCTCCCTTTTGTCTTAGACCATAACCTGGGTCTTGTTGGTGGGCCGAAGAGGAGCTGTGGCAAGGGCGAGCTACTGATCCGTGACGTCACAGATTAGTTACAGCATTGCTAGTGACGTCATCTACGTCAAGATTCAAAATATTTTTGACGCATGCGCAAACAGTGGATACCAGGCTCTCTCTTTCTACTCGCCCCCGCATAGAGCCTGGGGACGAGGCTAGCATGAGTCATGACCCAGTTATATGGTTTTGCAACATGAGGCCATAAACATGGCAGCCTACATCTATAGTATAGGCTGCAAAGTTAAAGGCACATAGCTATATTATTATACATATAACAACAAGGAAAGCTAGTACGTTGCTCATCATCTATTATAGCAATTGTATAGCTGGTATACAGTATCGATCTATTATTATGGTGACCCAGAGCAACATTTTCCATACACCTCTGTACACAATCATTATTAACCTGCACCAAGAAGTCAATTAACCTCTAGTAGTAGTTGAGAGTGACAGGTCTCAAAAACTTGTTCCTGCATAGTCGGTGTTTAAGTATTTTCTGAATAGCGGGTAATTTTGAATACTCTGAAGGCATTGTGGGGCGAGCCTGAGCAATTATGCAGCTGAGGGTTTTGCTAGCTCAAACTTTTACTAGGATCAAGTTGGCATGAATGCTTTTACTAGGATCCAGCTGGCAGCTGATGACCTGAAGGAGGCTTTTACTAGATCCAGCTGGCAGCTGATGACCTAAAGGAGGCTTTTACTAGATCCAGCTGGCAGCTGAGGGCTTTGCTAAGATCCAGCCAGCTGTAGTTCAGATGCTATCTGCATCAATCGTGGGAGTGGAGCTGCTTTGTATGCATAATGAATGGGTGGAGCTAGCTAGCTAGACGTACGTCACACGTGCCTAAATACAAAAAATTCAGTACGAACTCCACTGGGTGGAGCTCCTCAGTGTAGTTAAGGCAGGCTCAATTTTTTTTTTGCAGGAACTACAACCTTGCTTGTTAGTTGCTTGTTAAGCCTTGTACATTTTTTACATGTCATGTACAATTAGCTTGTAAAAATTAATGATGTAATGACAATAATAATAATAAAAAGTGAGTGAGTGCTTACAAGTCATATGCTTACCATGACTAGGATATCACTCTCACTACTACAAGTACACAAGGACTACAGCCCTAGCCCTAGCCCTAGCCCTAGCCCTAGCCCTAGCCCTAGCCCTAGCCCTAGTGCTTGAGTAACATAACAGAGTTAACCATTCCTGTAGTAATAATTGCATTTTTTGGAGTTGTGGCTATCGTCATTACATAGTTCAATTAGTTTATCTTGCTGAGCTCTTTATACCGATGATATGCATTGAACTAGGGTGTTCTTTAAGAGATGTCTTAGTTTGTCAAAGTTGAAGTGTGCCATGATTTATGCTCAAGCTAAGGGTGTATAGACCTGGGTATTTGGGGGTGCATCATAACTTAAAAAGGAACTTCAAGTTACAGACTATACATGCAGGCATTGTGTTGATATTACCCACCAGTGCCAAATAGAACCCCTGTATGCTCATCTAAGGCTCAGGTCTATAGGCCATGAAGATACTGTATCCAACCCAGCTGGGATCATTTGCAGCTGCCATATACCAATACACTAGAACACTTCCAAAGTGTATTCATTTCATTATGTAAGCTATTGCTTACCTTATAAGATCCAATACAAATGACCACCACGGTAGAAACAATGCAGACTATTCACAATTAGCTATTTAAGTACTTGTGGTCAAATAATCCACTGTTGTTAAGCTCATGGAATTTAGTTTAAAATAATACTTGCGCATGCGTGAAAAATTTACATAGCAACCAGACTTACTCTAACCACTGAAAATTAGTCACATTCCAAACCGCTACCTAGTGTACACAGTAGTACTACACAATGCACAGCTGCCAGATCTGAATCTGATTCCTATACTGTACCTATGGAAACAAACTGAGCAGCTGTA
>LWTN01000072.1 GCA_002101225.1 Cycloclasticus sp. symbiont of Poecilosclerida sp. M
ATAGTCCCTAAAGATACCGTATCCGCATCAATAATCTGTAAGGCTGTGTCACTGGTATTGCTAGTACGCAATGTGCCTAATAGAGTAATCGCACCATCATTACCATCTAGTGTTAATCTACCAGTGCCTGCATCTACTGTGCTACCAGCAGATTGGGTGATGCCTGTTGCTGCTAAATTTACAACACCTGAGGTGGTGGTGATATTGTCGTTAATGGCTAATAAGTCCGCACTCACTAAGGTTATGTCCCCTGTGGTGGTTGTTAATGCGCCAAGGGTTGTCAATACATTACCACTACGAAGTTCAATCGAACCAGTACCAGTAGATATTCCTATTCCTGCGGGTAAACTTAGAGTGCCACCTGTCGCTACTGCTCGAATCCCGGTGTTGGCACCCAAAGTTAAACCAGTCA
The DNA here is from genome assembly GCA_002101225.1 of Cycloclasticus sp. symbiont of Poecilosclerida sp. M. GTDB lineage: Bacteria > Pseudomonadota > Gammaproteobacteria > Methylococcales > Cycloclasticaceae > Cycloclasticus. Next base: position 413 of record LWTN01000072.1, read on the forward strand.
ATGTCAAGTCGTTCATGTCTACTATATTAATATTGCCTCCCATTGACATCAGCGTTACACCACCAGTAAAGTCATTGTTCGCTTGAGCCAAAGCAATCGAGCCGGTCCCTCCATCAACGCTCATCCCCATAGCTTGTATCATGCCCGCAGTTTGCATCACTCCAACACCCGATAATGTTAATACTTGTCCTGCGTTATTAATGTCTGCATGAATGGTTAAGGCTCCATCTGTCGTCGTTAAACTTGTCGTCGTTAAACTAATGTCTCCTGTCGTGTCTGTCACTACGCCAGTTACTGTTAAACCACCTGTGTCCACTAAGGTGAAACCGCCTACACTGGTGAAAGCACCTAAATTATCAATCTGATTGTTAGTATTTCCTAATACAACAACAGCACCAACATTACCTGTCAGAGTATCTGCATTTATCGCTCCTGTCTGTGTTACAGCACCTGATATATTGTCCCCACCTGTATTACCTAAAACTAGTGTCCCAGCCGATACTTCAATAGTCCCTAAAGATACCGTATCCGCATCAATAATCTGTAAGGCTGTGTCACTGGCATTGCTAGTACGCAGTGTGCCTAATAGAGTAATTACACCATCATTACCATCTAGTGTTAATCTGCCACTGCCTGCATCTACTGTGCTACTAGCAAATTGGGTGATACCTGTTCCTGTTAAACTTACAACACCTAAGGTGGTGGTGATGTCGTTAATGGCTAATAAGTTCGCACTCGCTAAGGTTATGTCCCCTGTTTCTGTGATGATGGTAGCGCCACTAATATTGCCGCCACCAGACATGACGGCAAGACTGATAGCACCGTTTTCACTGTTAATTGCACCGTCTGTACCAAATATGATTGAACCCATACCCGTTGGGGTGGAATCGACTGATGTATCATTAGCAGTCAGCATAGCACTGCCTGAGCCATCCAAAGTAAGCAATGCATTAACATTAATATTGTTTCCTGCCTGCAAAACAATTGCTACATTACTTGCGCCAGTAGCTGTGTTAAGGTTAAAAGCATCTTGGATGGTAATATCACTTGTCGCCTGAAAAGTGATTGTAGCACCATCATTCACACCCATCAGGACACCAGTACCATCTATATTAAATACACTGTCAACTCCCGCATCATCAGTAAATGCCTGTGTCTGATCTGCTACTACTGGGACAAAACCAGTAGTCGCCATATCTGCTATACTCGCAAAAGTAATATTTTGTGGATCAAATAATACTTCACCAGCTTGCCCACGCACTGCATTCAGATCAACAGTGCCTTGATAGTCTAGCTTCCGCTTACCAGATATCTCTGTAAAACCTCCGTCACCACCCTCTATACCACCTGTGGCAGATACCTCTCCATAAAAGCGGGTAACCTCATCCGACCAAATTATGACTTCACCACCATCCTGTGAAGTTTTAGCATTGACCTTGATAGAGACATCGTCACTAACATAGGTATATTTGGCATTTTGTATGTCTGTGTTTTGACCTTGAAAATCACCGCCAACTAAAATACGCCCTCCTCCATTTTCACCAGACGCGTCAACCACTGTTTGATCAAATAACCCTACTTTCTTACCTAAGATATGTATGTTGCCACCTTTACCTGTATCAGATCTAGCACTTA
>LWTN01000073.1 GCA_002101225.1 Cycloclasticus sp. symbiont of Poecilosclerida sp. M
GTTAATTGAAGAAAAATTAATCCGTGATCCACACAAGCCTTACATTGATTACGTGCATCCAATGTATGATTCACCAAGTGCATGTCGCTTCATTATTCCCGTTGAGAATTCAATCGATATTGAATCCAACTCTGAGTCATACTTGCAGGCAAGTGGAACCAAATATGTCCAAGACACAATTCAAGTATTATTAAAACAGCCGCAGTTCAATGAGAAGTACCCAATCAAGTGGCTCAAGTTTGAAGAGTATTTGCAGCAGCAATGTGTGGCTCGTAAGCCCACTCCCGTTATGAAGATTGAAGAAGCTACAGAGCTCGCTGTTAAGTCAGGCATTACTGATAAACAGCAACAAGAGCTTGCACTGCAGTTTTTCAACGATACTGGAAAACTTAATTGGCTAAGTAAGTATAAGATGGGGGGGGGGGGGCACACTCCTCCTCCTTGAGGAGTGTGGGTAATGAATAAGTACACCCAGTTAGATTTGAACTAACGTTAATAAATTCGAAGATTATTGTTCTACCTTAAACCATGCCCACACTCCTCAAGGAGGAGGAGTGTGGGCCCCCCCCATCTTATATTATTAATCCAGTCTCTCTTTCTTGGCATGCAGGAAGGACAGGGCTAGCTATTTTTGTCTCGGCGAGACAAAGTGCTGGGATCGACGGTGTATGGTACAGACTCTTTGCGTGCTAGATAGGACAGTACAAACTTTAACATGCACGCGCGATGCTAAAAGTTGCCAATATGCAGAGAAGCCAAGAACACTACAGCAAGAACGAACCTCACTCGCACACCTTAACTGTAGCCTTTGAAAGGCTACAGTTAAGGTGTGCGAGTGAGGCCTGAAAATCTATAATTATAGGAAGACTAAGAAGAGCATACACTGAGGGCAACAGCCTGACAACAATTTAGTGGGAACAAAGACTTCAAGCCAGAGACGATTATAGCCAAGATCATATAATAGGTACTAGGTCCCCATTGTAGCTATGCAGCCTGTGCCGAGACACTTTCTTTTTATAGAAAGCACTTGTTAATGTGGTATATAATTCACACAGAGTTTCTCCCTCGCTTATTCCTAAAAAATGACGATCGCAAGGAGCTGTGTGGCCTCATCATCCTTGACCCTCAATGGCTGATGACTCTGATGAAAGACATCGTGGAACTGAAAACAGGAAATGGAAATAAGGAGCAGTTACTGGATGATAATACTCAAGTTCAACAGCTGAAGGAGGGATTTGCTGATTTAACTGTCTTTAAAATAATTTGGGAAGAGTTCGTGGCTTCATCTTCGGCTATCACAGTACGACATCTTTGCCTGATATTCCAGGCATACTGTCTCATTTATCCAGTTCATTCTGTGGATGCCTGTGGAATAACAGCAGGATCTGATGAGCAAAAGTACATCATTCCATGTAAACTTCCAGACCGAATCAATGATGAACACATCTGCAAGATTATAGAAAACCATGATGCCACTTTCTACTTTGATTTCTATGAGTTCCTTCCTGACGAGATTTACCACAGGCTCATTTGCCTCGCTTCAGAGAAGTGTGTTATCAAACGAAAGCAACGCTTGCACAATTGCTATTCGAAGAATAAATGCTTCTTTTTCAACCTGTTTGAAACCAATTGGGTCATCAAGTTTCAAGAAGGCAATCAACAGCTTGTTATAGCTGTCCTGTAAGTCGATCCAATACTGCTAGCAGTACATGCATGTGCAAGATCATTTTATTAGCTGCATTAATTATGTGCTCATTGCAGAGTTAATGAGAAACTCCTTTTTGATTACATCAGTTTCATCCACAAACATCTCCTCTCCAAGATCTGTAAAGAATGCGATTTCAAAGGGCTTGCCTATTACGGTGGACCGGAGGTGATGTGTGGGAAGTGTGGCAGGATGATCATTCTTCCCTGTGTGAAGTATGATGTGATGTCTGGAGTGGAGGAAGAGCCCAAGATCACACCTAAATGTGAAGGGTGTGGCACAAACTTTGATGTGAACAAGTTATTGGTATGTCCTAATTATAGTGTACATAATTTATTACCTATAATTATTTACAGGCTCCATCTGCT
>LWTN01000074.1 GCA_002101225.1 Cycloclasticus sp. symbiont of Poecilosclerida sp. M
GAGGCTTGACCATATAACACGCAAGCAGTTTGATACATACAAAAAATTATTTTATTGATATAAGTTCTATTGAGTCCGTTGTTAAATGGGCTATATGTCAATAAAAACTATACACTGTGTTGAATATATTAATTTATAACTAACAGTGTTTTAAATAGGTAAATAGGTAAATAGGTAAATAGGTAGTCTATTTGAGAATAGACCGCCAAACGGTTTGTCTGGTAGCCATAGCGAATGTGTCCCACCCGATCCCATCCCGAACTCGGAAGTGAAACCATTCAGCGCCGATGATAGTGTGGGGTTTCCCTATGCGAAAGTAGGACACTGCCAGACTCTTATTTTAACCCCAGTTTCTTATGTAGACTGGGGTTTTTTTATTGTCGGATGATTTATGGGTAGCGTTTAGCATATTTATTTTAAAGTAGGTTGTTGTTCTACATTACCTTGCACTTCACGCCATAAGATCATCTTCGTCGAAATTTAAGCTTTCATCTCTACTCCAGCCTAGTAAGCGATCGTAGCAAGAAATTTTAAAAGATATCTATCTCTTTCTGAGCATCAGCTAATGTCCAAAAGTTATAGCCTAGTGGAAAAGATATGTGAAGGTATAGACAGCCATGAGGTTGGGTCATTGTCAGGCACCCATTGTAGCCTGCTGTTTGCAGAGAGAAGGGCACGCTCTCCGATACGGCTTACAAGAAATGGTGGGCGCTAGGGTTTATTTTTTAAGGTACTATACCCTGAACCTGAAGGGATGCACTCATATCTGTAACAACGATTATTGTTGCTTAGCGTACTTGTTCTAGAGCGAGCTCTTGGGCTATCATATAATAGTATCTACATGAATAGCGAGTGTATCTCATGCCCACGGAGTCAGAATACAGGTTTAGAGAACTACAAAAGAAGCGTCTTATAGAAAGAGTTGAGTCTTTGTCTATCGATGAGAAAAGTAGTCTGAAGGAATTTTCCGATGCCTCCCGCAAACTCCTGAATGAGTGGAAGGAAGTTGGGCATGCGGGAGAAGTGGAAAGTGCGTTGTGGAGGCAGTTCAAGGCAGCTCGAGATGAGTTGTACGATGCATTGGGTGCGGAGCATAGACGCAGGGAGGAAGCGTATAGAAACAGGGAAAGGGAGTCCGGAAAAAATGCGCAATCTAAGCGCTATCTCATTGGTAAGATACGCTCTTTGTCTGTCACTTCAGGAGAAAATCTAAAGGCTTTGTCAGTGCAAGGAAAGAGTCTATTTGATGAATGGCGGGATATTTGGCATGCAGGTGATGATGAGGAGCATTTGTGGAACCAATTCAAATCGCATAGACAGGATTTGATTGAGAATATCGGGCGGGAGTGGCACAGAAGACAAGATGCGTATTAAAGAAAGACTGCGTCAGAAACTGGATCGGCTCGAGGAAGTAAGAGACAGAAAAGAGAGCAATCAAAAAAAGATACATGACTCAATTGATAGGGACAGAGAAAATTTGCGGGAATTTGAGGATAAAATATCTAATCTTTTTGCAGGGCAATTGTATGACGAGTACATAGTCGCTACAGCAATACGATCAATGACATAACGCACAAGATTAGCTCCAAAGAGTCTACCTTGCAAGATTTATCAAGTCAGATATGCGACATAAACTCCAATATTTATGAGTTGAAACAAAAACTGGGGATAAGAGGTGGGGATGACCTTGCACTGCTACTTTTTGTTCTTGGTGTTGCTGGGAGTTGTTAGTGTGGCCTTCGGGCTGAAGCATGTCCCAAGGGTATGGCTGTTCGCCATTTAAAGAGGTGCGCGAGTTGGGTTTAGAATGTTGTGAGACAGTTCGGTCCCTACCTGTCGTGGGCGTTGGAGATTTGAGAGGAGCTACTCCTAGTACGAGAGGACCGGAGTGGACGAACCTCTGGTGTTCCGGTTGTCATGCCAATGGCATTGCCGGGTAGCTATGTTCGGAAGGGATAACCGCTGAAAGCATCTAAGCGGGAAGCCTCCCTCAAGATGCAATCTCCTTGGGAATTAAATTCCCCTGAAGGGTTGTTGTTGTAGACTACAACATTGATAGGCTGGGTGTGGAAGCGC
>LWTN01000075.1 GCA_002101225.1 Cycloclasticus sp. symbiont of Poecilosclerida sp. M
ATTGAACGTTCTCTGTAGAGAAAGAGTTGCCGTGGAATTGCACCATAGCTGGGTTCTCTGAGAAATGCCCATCATAATCTGCTTGGCAACTATTATAGCTAGCTCGAGCTAAAGCTCACGTTAGTCATGATTGTATCTTGAGTCATGGACAAAAGAGCCTCTGAATAAAGGAACGAGCAACTTGTGATCGTGGAGCCCGAGCAGCAGAATCTGTACTACGCATGCTCAACATCTAATTGAGGAAGGCGGAGCTAAGCAACGCCCTAGGTTTTTATGAGGGGGAAAAAATGGAAGCTATGGACACTCACTGTAAAATGTTAATGGCTAGGCCAGTATATCTGTACTGATGCTTCATCTATTAATAGCCAATACTGCAGCTAGCTACCATGCTAACATCCAGCTAGCTAGCTACATGCCAGCTAGCTTGCCTTGTAGGAATATACTGTGATACAGCTATACACACAGACAGTAAAGCGATCCATCCACAATGCATATTTGCATTTGCTCTAGCTCTACAGGTTGCAAAGCAACAAAAGTGGTAGCTAAAACTATTTGCAACTGCCCAAAAAGTTGAAATATATTTACAACTGCCCAAAAGGTAGCAAAGCAACGAAAGGTACATAGTACTATTTTCAACCATCCAAAAGGTTGCGAAGCAACAAAAGTGGTAACGCTCTTTACCTCCGCTCGCTCGCCTTTGAATGTTAGCGCCCACCTAGGGCAATGGTAACATTGCCCTAGTTATTTGAAGCTTCATAAAATGTCCCATGCTGACTGTGCTCTAAGTTTTTCATTGCATTCATAGCTGCTTTATTCTGTGGGTGTGGGTGCATGCTTTCCAAAGGTTGGAAGCCTTGCCTTACCAGTGCATGTAGCTATGCACCTCATGGTCACCAATCAAGTAGCTACGAGTTTTTCCCACAATGTGACAAAAGTAGATCAGGCAGTAGTAACCACTACTTAACTGCAGATATAAAACACAGCATGTTTGACAGTCTCACATAGCTGGTACATAAACCCTCCCTGCTGATGGTAACTTTATCTTACAGATGGGGTCATGTCATTACAGTCAGGTCATTGATTAGCCTCGGGGGCCCCAGAATCCAAAAAGAGAACTGGGTACGAGGCTAGTCATTGATGTGATAACTTGACATGAAAGTACTAATATACTGGTGGTTGTTTAATAGTACAAACATTGATGTTTGCAAATTGCCATTACTCTATATAATATTGCTGTCATAGTGGGTAATTTTGACTCCCTACACATACATTAACCTCCGTGCAACAACACCCCAGCACCAACATCCCCCATCTGTACTACCTCCGCACATCTATAGCACTCCATCTGTCCCCACCTGTGCCACAACATCTAGCTATATACCCATGGGGACAGGTTCTGATATAGCCCACACAACATTCCCATCAAGGTTGTAACAAGGTTGTAAAAAAACATGGATTTGAAACTGTAACAAGGTTGTTACAGTGACCTGGATACAAGGTTATTAGGTTGTGACAACCCTGGATTTGAAACTGTAACAACCTTGTACATGGTTGTATCTAGGTGGTAACAATTATGGTCGTCACAAGGTTGACAATGGTGTTACAAGGTGACCATGATGAGATTTGCACTGCATTATCTAGCCTAGCTAACCGGGGATGTTGATGCAGACCTACATCCAGATGATTCTATAAACAGAATTACTTGAAAACTTCAAAGCAGCAGTTCAAGCTTACTTTCAACATTGACCAGCCAATCCCTGTCTTGTGCATAAGGATGGTGTTTGCATTACTAGTATAGCAGCTCTCTATTCTTGGTAATGGACTATCATCATTTTCTGTTTATATTACTAATGCAAACAGATGAAAGCACAAACAAACAGCAGGGCTACAGGGGAGGAGGTGGCAGTCAGAAGGAGTGTAAGGGAAGATGTAGTGCAGGGGAAGCGCTCAGAGTAAGTGCAGGGGAGGCACTCAGAGGAGGTGCTCAGAGGAGGTGCAGGGGAGGCACTCAGAGGAGGTGCAGGGGGAGGTGCTCAGAGGAGGCGCAGGGGAGGCGCTCAGAGGAGGTGCAGGGGAGGCACTCAGA
>LWTN01000076.1 GCA_002101225.1 Cycloclasticus sp. symbiont of Poecilosclerida sp. M
GCTGCCCGTTAAAAGGCATCGCTGGCGACGCGAGTTGTGCGTCGTTGTGCGGCGGCGGCCAGAATTTACGTCTCATTCTGCGGTACTTGCAGGATTTTTTGCGCCTGTTTTCATTTGGGCGCTTGCAGTTTCCTCAAGGTTGGTTCGCAGCAGGTGCTCCAGTGTCTCTTGTGCGAGTTCTGGCCTTGCCGGTTTAAGGGTTAATCAGACCCGACAAGCTAGCGAAGGTGAGATAAAGCGTGTTGCGAACAGTTCAGCCATATTCGCAGCCTTGAAAGAGCACTTGCTCAATACAACTGTCAGCATGGTGGTTGATGACTTATCACGTTTTCTTGTCGAGAAACTGGGTGAAGAAAAATATGGAGACAAGAGTTTTTCCCTGCCGTTGCTTGACTGGATCCAGCATTGTGCCGATGATATGTACGTGCATAACCATGATACATCGGATCCTGTGCTTACGCCATGGTCACGGTAATAATGCGTAAAATCAGATTTTCTAGCAAGCCTGAGCTTATTTCCCCAAAGATATGACGCAATTCGACAAGGAAAATCGAACTACAGATCTGGACATACTCGAGGCTTTTGTCAGTATCAAACGTGGGCAAAGCAAGCATAAAGAAAGCACATTGCACAAACCATTACTGTTGCTGTTCATGCTAGGCAAATATTGGAATAACTCTGCTCGACTTCTGTTGTTCCAAGACATGCGCTTCCCTTTCGAACAGCTTTTGAAGGATTTTTGCGGTCCTAAAATACATGACGAAGCCGTGATGTATCCTTTCTGGTATTTGCAAAGCTCACATCAAATTTGGACTGTTGTTGGAGAAAAAACCATCAACAAGTGGTTTGGCGCCAAGAATAGATCAGATAAAAGACCGTCAATTGCAGATGCCATGAATTGTGCTTTATTTGGTGGTTTTACTCCCCACGTTTATCGCAGGATTATTAATGACAAGGTAATGCTGCTAGAGATTGTCTTTACTGTGTTAAGGGAATTTTTCCCGATTGCAAAGCATATCCCTTTGTTACAGTCAATAGGCATTCCGTCCAAGTCCAAGCCAAGCGTCTTTCAGCAACAGATTTTTGCCAACTATCATTATTCTTGCTCAATATGTGAATTCCCCGGAATAAGAAATGATGCGAGCATGGATCTGCAGGTAGCTTACATTCGTCCTCCAGTGGCAGGTGGACCTAAAACCAATCAGCGAAATTGCATTACTATGTGCGACAAGCACAAGAATCTGTTTGATTTCGGAGCATTCACCATATCTAAAGAAAGTGAGATACTAATTTCGGAGCCATTTAGGACACGGGGTGGCTCGCAGAACTTGCTTTCATACGACAACAAAAGAGCAATTTTTCCTGATGACCCAAATACTAGGCCAGATGAAAGATACTTGGCCTGGCACAGGACCAAAGCTTTTCAGACTGCATCCTGATGTAGCACGGGATCACCTCTGCTACCGCAACAAAACCCACTGCTTTAGCGCTATGATTTCACTATGGTAACCTTGCCTGCAAGGTGAGTTGAGCGGTGTGGGGGGCAACACTACGCCGTGATGGACCAGCAAGATCTGGGGCTAGAAAGTCGGATCTGATTAAACCCTTAAACCGGCAAGGCAAGAGCTCGCAAGGTGGGAGCGTTTGTAGATGCTGGCCATGCCGTTTCTTCCTATTTCTGAGTGTGGTAATGTTGCATACCATCATTTCTAAAAATACAAGTAGTCGGGTCTGATTAACCCCATTTCGCCATAGCCGGCAAGGATTCAGCATCTAAAAACTTGCATTGAATTGCAAGGTTTCATAGAATCAGGGTGTAAAACCTTGCAAATCAAAGACTATGAAAGCCAAACAAACCCCCGTTGAAGCAGCCGACCTTTTCCGCAGCGAATTGTCCAGCATTCTCAATCCCGAGCATAGATTGCTGCAGTTGTCCCGCCTGCTTGATTGGGATTTTTTCCGCAAGGAATGGGCCAGCTATTCCCCGTCGCTCACCGGCCGCCCGGCCACAGATCCGCGCTTGGTGGCTGGCCTGATGTACCTGCAACACACCTACCAGCTATCCGATGAGTCGGTAGTGGACACTTGGCTGGAGAACCCCTACTGG
>LWTN01000077.1 GCA_002101225.1 Cycloclasticus sp. symbiont of Poecilosclerida sp. M
AACACAGTCACATGCTCAGCACAGTTCCTACATGCAGGGGGAAACACAGTCACATGCTCAGCACAGTTCCTACATGCAGGGGGAAACACAGTCACATGCTCAGTGCTCATGAGAATGGCTGGAGTGTGCCCACTAACTACTGACTGTTTATACATCACCTCATGTGTGTGTGTGTGGTGTGTGTGTATGCACATATCATACAGAGCTATGATTGTATGTAGGTATGTATACAGGTTGGTTGTCCATGTACATTTGCAATCTGACACCAGGGCTTTGCAAAATCTTTGTATACGTGTGGATGTGGATTGTATACGCCATGTCAGATCATTATGAGTGGCCCCACTTCAGCACATGTGTGTGTGTGAGTGTACATGTGTGAATGGAAGTAAGCTAAGTTCATCATGAGGATAGAGTCCCCTGGCTTGTGTATGTGTGTGTGTGCATGTATGTGTGTGTGTGTGAGCACATGTGTATGTGTGTGTGTGCATGTATGTGTGTGTGTGAGCACATGTGTATGTGTGTGTGTGTGCATGTATGTGTGAGTGGATATCTTATGCACACACCATAAGCTAAGTTCATCATGAGGATAGAGTCCCCTGGCTTGAGTGTGGCCACTACTGACTGCACCACTGTGTTGTTGCCCACAGTGGCATTGGGTACAAACACCACATCATGTCTGTCAGCATCTGCAGGAATAGAGAAAAAATCACGGTTATGTCTCAATTCTGTTCCTGACCTAACCACCCACCTTGTGTATGTATGTAAGTATGCGTGCGTGCATGCGTGTGTGCATGTGTGCATGCGTGCATGCATGCATGCGTGTATGTATGTATGAAACCTACATACAAACATGGTTACGTTACTTACATACCTATAAACTTAGCCATTCTTCTTATCGCATGCGTGTAGTGAGGGAAGAAATCGTTCTGAAAAAACCTGATCGACTGCTTCTCACAGTGTGTGAGCCAAGTCTGCACAAGGATAATAATACGTAATACCTTGGCTGATGCATAACCATCTTCAACAGGCAGGGAAGTATTAGTATTAGGGAGAGGGGGGGGGGGGGGGGGAACCGGGGGCCCCCCCCCCCCCCCCCCGGGGGGGGGGGAATCCTAGTGTGCCCCTCTCCCCCACTCCCCTCGTGTTCCCCCCTCTCCTCAGTATACGTACATATTTTCTGCTCACAATAAGATAGTATGTGGGGAAATGGTCTATATTAGGTCTATATTAGTATCACAAGTACGTAATTACCATTTTAGCTTCCAGTGCTTGTTTTAGAGATGCCCCATATGCTCCATGATTCAAATAACTCCACTCTTTCTGTAATAATTATTCCCATGATCACATGCACAAAATCATGTTAAATATACACCTCCAAAAGAAAGTACTTCTCTTTCATTTCAGCACCAAACTTGGCTTTTTCTGTGAACGTTGGGAATTCAACAGGAAATGGGAGGGGCACGTAATCCTCCTATTAAAAAAACAATGTAATTATTGGGGACTCATTTCTTCACTGTGTAGTCAAAACTTAGATAAAAGACAGTTGAGGTGTCGCTACAAGATGACTGCATGGATAGCAGTTATGCTGTACTCATTTGCAGTACCATAGATAACCTATAACCATGATTGGAAACGGATCATGTGCACCCATAAACATAACACAATGCTGTGCACTCTGCCTTTAGCTTTGCTTGGTATGGACTGGATTAAGTCCCAAAGATGCAGTCTAGCATTTTATGGTTTCCTAGTGGTATAACCGCAATACAGAGTACACATGGATATGGGGCCGTTTCCAGACTAGTCTACAGTATGCATTACAGCCAACCCTTTACCTGCAAATGAAATAAAAACACAGCCTTTCTATGCTGGTGTAGCTTGTTAATATGTGTGTATAATTATGTATCTTTTAGTAACAGCTGAGATACCACGTGCAACTAATATTGTATTAACTCACATCAGAAGCAGCCAGTCCTTTATTGATCTGGTATCCGTGACTGGACCCAAATTCCTTCTGCACTTCCAGCATCTCGGGGCTCATCTCAAATTCCATGTTACCTTTCTATGTACAGAGAGCTAGAGCTAGCCAGCTAGCTAATTATTAACTGACCGACCCTTTAC
>LWTN01000078.1 GCA_002101225.1 Cycloclasticus sp. symbiont of Poecilosclerida sp. M
TCCAAGAGGTCGATAATAAGCTAGATCACGAACCCTGGGCCAGGAGCAGGTGGAGAAAGCTGTTCCCTGGCTCCAGGTACAATAGGTTAGTGTATATAGCTGCTATAGTAGCTGCACTTTATACTTGCATGCAGGATTTAGGAGCTACCAAAACCAGGAAAAGGTTCATCAGAAGGAAGGCTCTCATGAAAATGGAGATGGGTGGTGGGAATCTTGTACCCAGTTCTCTTTTTAGGTGCAGAGAGTCTCAGAATGGAGGCTTAGATTGTGGGCTGCAAATTTCACTGATGTTTTTGACATCATCCAGGTGGCATTTGTTTTGACCAAACTGCAATGATCTACTTCATAATTCAGTGCTTCGAACAAAGTGTTTCAGTCCAGTGAAGGCAATTGAAAACATTATGTGCCACCCAATGTGCATCGTCGTGAATGGTTTACCTGTGTCAAAGTTCCAAGCAAATAGCTTCATCATGACATTGTATAGCTACAATAAATCAATATAATTATCCTCCAGCTAGCTATAATGTATAGCTAGCTACATGAAGAAGCATAAGCAGGGGGGACCATATTTTGCAGCCAAATGTGGTTTTTTTTGGGGACCATTTTTGGCTGCAAAATATGGTCCCCATCTAATTATACTACTATTAGGGGGGACCATTTTTTGCTTGGGGGGACCACTTATGGCAGCCAAAATTGGTCCGGGGGACCACTTTTGGCAACCAAAATCGGTCCGGGGGACCACATTTGCTGCCATGCCAAAAATGGTCTGGGGGACCGATTTTAGGGGGGACCGAATTTGGCGTGACAGGCTTCGCTACGCTCGGCCCAATAACTCAATGCGCATTATGCGCAAAAGGGGGGACCGTTTTTTTCGGAGGGGACCATTTTTGGCTGCCAAAAATGGTCCGGGGGGACCGAATTTTACGGGGGACCATATTTTTCGTGACAGCCCCAACGCTAGAGCTAGAAAGTGGACTGGTTTATGATCACTTCTGGTCAGAGGACAGCTGTGTGGTCTAAGTATGTATGTAGCCTATGCAGCATAAATTTATGAGCACCCTCACAGGTCACAGGAGAGCAAAGTAGGAACAATTTTTCCAGTCTGTTGCCCTATGAAATTGAACAACTTCATAGGGAAATTGTAGCCCAATACAAGTAGTACTCGAATTAAAAGTTGTATACATAGCATGCATGACTTTCAGTCAACAAATGAGAACTACCTTGTTGAAAAAACCATAAAGTTCCCTGTAACTATCTACCAGAATGTAAAATAAATTCTCTGGGCTACTGTATCAGTTTCATGGTGGGGAATGATGTGCTTTATTAAAGATTTGGCTCCCTAATACCAATATTTACATCGAAAAAATAGAGTTTTTAATGTCCCTCTTCTCAGAAAGGCAATGATTCCACGATGTTTCTAAATGGAACTATTGGTCATATGACTTGGGAAATCAGTATTACTACACTTCTAGCACATTAAAAATTGACACCTTTCTCTTAGTTACCATGCCACGGCGATTAAGGTTTGCAAGCAGGAAGTTTTTCAAGAGGAACAACAACCAGAGGCAGCCAGAGTTGGAGGTACACATGATAATCCAACAGTGAAAGAGTTTCAGAGCAACACACAGGCCCTTTATGTCATGCAGAGAGGTGGTAAAGGGGGGAAATAAAGGAGAAAATAACTGCTGTCGATGAGGAAAATAGTCGCCCATTGCCAAAGTGTTTTAAGGGCAAAGGTGTTGCAGTCTGAGACATGATTATACGTACATGTAATATAGATACAACTATCAAAATTAATGATGTTATTGTGTATGTTAACTCATGATATCAAGATTCTTCCTCAAATCTAGAATCTTTGTTTCTTGCTTATGCTGTTTCATCAACATAATATAGTAGCTATGACAAGGAGTACAGTTAGTTATGTGTTACAGCTAGCTAGATGTGTATACTCACCAGGAATGTCAACATTTGTAGCTATTTTCACACTAGAAGTCGCCATCACAGAAAAAAGGGCATGAACAAACAAGTAAACGGCCTATAGCTACGTACTAAAAATGAAAATGTCGCTCTTTAATGGAGGGCCTGTCACGAAATATTTGGTCCGGGCAATATTTGGTCCAGGTGGACCAAATAAAGCTGCCATATTCAGTCTCCTCATGCCACAAAATGTCCGGGCCAGCTGTAGGCTGT
>LWTN01000079.1 GCA_002101225.1 Cycloclasticus sp. symbiont of Poecilosclerida sp. M
GGTAGTAGAGTGGCCTTACTAGAGCGGTGGCTCATTTAAGGGGTTGTGTGATTAGACATCCAAGGGTGCATGTATCATACTCTTCTATGCAGCTATGCCACCTCCCAGGTGTAGCTAACCACAACCTCCCAGTCATATAAGTAGCCATACAGTCACCACCTCCCAGCTGTAGCCATGCAAGTCACCACCTCCCAGCTAACCAGTACAGTAGCTCTATGCTGTAACAGTTCCAACTTTGGAAATACTTCAAGTGCTAGTTGGAATAACTAGCTAATAGACTGTGTGCATACTTACTTTATAGCCATGTACCTACAGATCCATCCACAATTAGCTAGTCCCGATTTACAAAATGCGCGAGTATTTATAAATCGTTGCACAGTTTGCGGATTCATAAAATGCGCAGCGATTTATAAATTTTGCTGATTTACAAAATGCGCCCAACAGCACCACCAAACTAGTAAATATGATAACTATCAATTAAGTTTGGAGCTGTATTAAGCTCAAGCCTGGTGAAAATCCCGACAGTCAACCATGCTTAATTTGCACACTATGAACACTATCCACTGTAGCTTTTGCCAATGCAAAACATTTAATATAATTATCCTGCTACTTTGCTGTTGCTATTTTCTTTCAGCCTATTGTCTATAGTAAGATAAAATCCCAAATTCATTTCTCTACCAACATGCATTACCTGTAAAGTGGAATAGGTCACTCGGGAGATAAAGAAAATGACTCGGAACAAAGTCTATCAACCATTCCATGCGCACAACGCCCTCTTCGCGGTCTTGCGGGCCAAAAAGGCCCACAACTAGCTGTACTGCAGCTGTTGTTATGGCTTCAATGAGTGGGCGTGGTCGTGTCAAGGAAGGGCGCAATGTCATAACGTGATTTTTCCAATCGTACGTACAGTCAAGGGCGTATCGACCCGCCGTAGGCGGGGAGAGGGCATGCAACTCTCGCAACTCTCGCATAGCTATATAGAGGGCGAAATGCTAGCGGTTACTAAATTTAAATCAAAATCTGACACGTTATGACGTCACGTTGACCTTATAAGCTAAGGTCAATTCTTCCTTACGTGACGTCATAACGTGTCAGATTTTGATTTAAATTTAGTAACCGCTAGCATTTCGCCCTCTATAATTATAGCTATGCGAGACTTGCATGCCCTCTCCCCACCTTTGGTGGGTCGATACGCCCTTGGTACAGTACAGCTGTTTCACCCAAAGTGACATCATAACGTGTCAGATTTTGATTTAGTAACCGCCCCTAAAATTTTTGGGGGCGTGAAAACCTGGCTTGCGAGACTAGGACGATACGCCCTTGTAAATACTAAGCGACAGCTCGACGAGCAACGCAGCACTGTTGAAGAAGATTTCAAGTTGATATGTAAGTTAAACAATAGTAGCCAGATCTATATACCTTCCTGATCCTGTTGGAATTGGGAGGCTCAATTCCAGCTGTTAAACTTTGAGGGTATCATGGTGTATAATGTCAACTAGAACTACATGCAATTAGCCATAGATATATACATTCTCACTGTATAATATCTATGATGATGTAGCTAGCCATAAATGTAGTATAGCTACTGATCTGTGAAGAGATTGACGCTCTGATTGACTGATTCACTATAGCTAATAAGTCGGTCCTGATTTTCATACAGTGAGACAAGGTTAGCTAATACATTTCTCTCTCGCAATGTTGCCTCTCACTAGTTTCACTGAAATTTGTTCAGGTTGCTTATGGACTGAGTTCTCTATTTTGAGCTTGTTTTAGAGGAGCTGCTTGTTGACACCTCACTGCACACTGTATAGTGTTCTGCTATTATACATGCAAGCTATAGGTATACCTGCTAAGATAAAAGGGGAGGAAATAACTTTGTAGGTTTATTCATAGATGTTAGATCGATATAGAATGATAGCATGAATCCCGTGACATCATGTGAATATTATAGGTCCTAATTATGTGACAGTAGCTACTTAGGAAAAGGTATAATTATACAATCATATTCGCGCAAAAGTTGAAAATTGAGTTATTGGTACTAATAATAATATGTGACAGTCTCTGACAAAAGGTACATTAATTTTACGTGCAATAATGATTTTTCAATACACGCGTTTTTAGTCTTGGCTAGGAAAAAAAATTTTTGGTTTGATTCCTTTTTTTTTGCCTCCTAGGTATCTACAACTCTTGGGCTATCTGCAGGCCAAATTTG
>LWTN01000080.1 GCA_002101225.1 Cycloclasticus sp. symbiont of Poecilosclerida sp. M
CCTCCCCTCCACCTTCTCCCTAGGTACACCTCCCCCGCACCTCCTCCCTAGGTACACCACCCCTGCACCTCCTCCCTAGGTACACCTCCCCTGCACCTCCTCCCTAGGTCCACCTATCTCTAGATGCTCCCTGCATTCTATCGGGAGTGTATCTTCCAGAGGTTCTTGGTGTGTATTGCAGTGAAACCTGTCTACCCTTAATCTCTAGTAAGGCCACTTGGAAGCACCTATGGCTATTGACCACCACATTTCTATTTTGGCCCACAATCATGTACGTGGTCACAATAAGACATTAATTTAAAAGTCATGTAGCTACTATTAGGAGGCTCATTTGTGTCCTCGGTTACGTATAGTGTGTCTCTCTCCTTTTCATTGTCCTTTGCTAATTTTTTTCTTATACAACACCAACAATAAAGTATAGCTAACCAAAATAAAAATTAATACACAATGTCATGAGGATTCATTAACACACACACGCACGCACACACACACATGTACACACACACACACACACATGTACACACACACACACACACACAGCAAACTTTAACAGCAACTTGTACTAAGCTACAGTTGCTTGCTGGTAACACACTTCGACTGAATCTTATCCCTGCCTTCTGCCAGACTCATGTTAATGTTACGGCTGTTAGTGACGAAACTTTTCTTAGCTTGCCTCTCGGAGCACGCATTTCTCAGTCCTTGAAAACTGATGACAAACATGAGGTTTGCTACTGGAAGAGTACCGTGAAAAAGGTATGCAAGAACGATAGGAATTTCGGATAGAACCCGCTCCACTCTCTCTCGATCACAAGGATTAGCAGGGTTGTGACCACCAAGCTCACAGGAGAAGTATTGGTTGAGCTCTGCTTCGAATATGTCAGATTTCCGAGCAAACTCTGAGAAAGCGGTCAGGTTTATGACTGTGGACACCACGAAGAACCAAAAGACGATCAGCAGCTTGCGTTCCGTGACATTGAAGCTGAAGAGATGCTTGAGCTGACTTGCTTTGTAGAGGATGTGTTGCTGCATTGGAAGGCATAGATAATCAGACAATTATGCACAAACTGATTTGTCAAAGGTAGCATAACAAACAGCATACCTAGCTACTAGCTGAGTACATACAGCGAGAACATAGGCATAGCTACACCTCCAGCTACTTGCTGCACCATGAGCAAAATTTTGTTGGTAAAGGGTCGCCACGTCTAAATCACTGAAACCTGGCCGATTTTGCTAGGTAAGTCCTCAATCCAAAGGATAATTCCCTTTCTGAGAAGTATTGGAGCTAACAAATAACAAAAGTGATATACCAGATTAATAAACTAGATGACACCAAGTTTATTGTTCAGTATTGGAATTGATGATGATGAACTAATCACAATTATTGAGGATTTTGGGCGTAGCTGAGTTGGCATTTGCTTCTTGTCCTGGAGCCGAGGTGAGTAGTTAGGTGTAGCTGCAACTAGCACCATAGGCTACAATCGTTTTTGTGTAGCCTATAGCAATATTAACAGAGATATAAGTGGCCTAAACTGCATGAGGCGGCCATTTTTTGGACGTGCTAACATAGAGAGTGCTAACACACTCAGTTTAAAATCAGACAGCCAGAATAACTCAATAATAAATCTTATGTGTCCTTGAACTCACTTTGTGCACTGTCCAAAAGATCAAGACAATGAAGGTTATCCCAGTTGCCAGTAAGATGTCAGCAGGGAGAATGTTGGTGTAGAAGATGATGACTTTGCTGTTGCCATTGCAAGGTACAGGAGGGAATCGAACAGAAGCAAATCCAAGTCCTCCTTGCAAGAACGTTGTGTTTGAAGTGGTGTCAGTGTTCACATTATCCGCGAAGCGTGACATCAGTGCTATCACTGGGATGAGTGGTGTTAGTGCTCCTATCAAGACGCTGACAATGTGGATGTACTTGATGTGGTGCTTTGTCTCTCTGAGTCGAGCGTTGATGGGGAACCATATCTTCCAGAAGAGGGCAGCCGTCAGCATGAACCACCACAATGCAACAGACAGAGTGCTGTACACCTGTACCATCCCTGTGAAATCACAGACAATGTGTGTGTAGTTAAGCACATTGCAGGCCTAGGGGTGGATCCAGAAGGGGGGGGCTTCAATTTCCCAAGCCCCAAAAGTGGCCTTAATAGGACATCCCAAATGGCCTTCTCGAGAGGTGGTTTCATTACTAAGGGGTGGTCTGATCTGATTAGACCAGGTATGTACAT
>LWTN01000081.1 GCA_002101225.1 Cycloclasticus sp. symbiont of Poecilosclerida sp. M
CCTTAATCTGTTGGTAGCAACACTTAGCCTTACATACCATGTAGCCACATTTACTGTGTATGTGTGTCGCAATGTTCATTTCAGCTGGGTATGTTGTGGCACTGAGTAGCAGTTGCATGAGTGCAGAGATTCCCCACACCCTTTCTTACTGGTGTGTTAGACATTGTATGCCCACATATTTGATGCCACACGTATGCTGGTCCCTTGGTTTAAGCTGTTGCTATGAGTTGTCTATGTATAATTTTTTTCTTCTCTCCTCTGGGGGGTGGAGGAGGGGGGGGGTTTGACAGTCCCTACATAGGAACATGATACAACGTTTTAGTTGGGGCATCAGGGCCACTATACCACGTGTTGATGCATGTTTCACAGACTAAAATACTCTTACAACACTTAGTTACGATTACAGGGGGACCATTGTGCAGATTGCACATTTAAAAGTATTTTTTTAGGGACAACGGGATATTGCTCTCCACTGATAGAGACAAGACGTCACAGGCACTGGTCTGAGTGGATTATCACTGATAGAGACAAGACGTCACAGGCACTGGTCTGAGTGGATTATTGTTCCTGGCAGCACTTGAGCCTATAATTATTGACAGACTGATTGTTAAATTAACCCTTTCCCTGTAAATTGATTTTCCGGAAATTCAGGTAAAAGATAATTATGTCTGCACTCTTGCACATTCCTTGCATGCAAGAAATGTGTAAGAATCTTGCATAATTATTCAACCTGGGAAACCACTGATTTCCCATTAAACTATATCCAGCTATGTGCTAATAGCGCTAGTAGGTGAATCTGTCAATTGCACAGCTGGATAAACATTGGGATTTCCTATTTTCTGTCAGATGAAATTTCACAGGAAATTTGATGTATCCAGTACAGCAAATGTGTGGACAGGGTTAATTTCCTATTTTTCAGAAATTCTGCCCTGTGGTACCAGGTCCTCTTTCAGAACCTGGGGACGAGGCTAGTTGCAATAATACCGTTTTCTTCCTGGGTCTCCCTTCTGTCCTGTCATTTCCACTATCAAAATTATAGATTGCATTGTGAAACTGTACATCTATTGCATACGTACACTATTGATAATTGTCCCTTTAGCTATAAGTAAATTTAGTGCTGCTACCACAGAATTATATCCAGGGATTCCACCTTATATCCAGGGAAAATAGGACCCATATCTAGGGAAGTCTACCTTGGGGGTTGGCAAGTCTGATCCCTTTGACTAGCTATAATTTGCTTCTTCCGGCAGAAATTCTTATCCTTCAAGTAGCCACACAGAAGGGATGGTCTAATGTCAAAACCATAGTTGCCAACTTTTCAATAGGGGAAACCAGGTCAAGCCGTACCCACTAATTAAAACACCACCCATGAATCTCATTAAACATCCCTTCAGGGTTCAGGTGCAGGCGTGTAGCTTTCTTGGATTTACTCAGAAGATTGTTTTGGTGCTGTTGCAGCTGGCTTTTCAGGTATCCCACCATGCACTCAGACAACTATGTTAGCTACTCAATAGTTGCCACAGTAAATAGCTAGTCAATTTCCGGGATAATCAATAGAGACGTTGTAAACCGGGAGGGACCCGGGAAAGGCTAAAATAACCGGGACAATCCCGGTAAAACCGGGACAGTTGGCAACTATGATAGGCATAAAATATGTGATAGTTTCTGAGAAAAGGTACATTTTACGTGGATTTTTCAATACAAGCGTTTTGCAAAATTCGCTCTTTAGACCTCGAACATGAAACAGAGGAGTTGTATTCCAGAGTAAAAGACCTAGAAAATGTAATTGAGGATCTACAGAGCGAGATTTCCATCTTAAAGATGCAGAATGAAGAATTATTAGGATCTTCCGGACCTACAGATTTTACAAGTACACCCCAGACTTTCTCGGGAGGTAAATTCACTGATTCGGTTCGTCAGTGCGCTGTATTGAACTGGAATGTTGAGTGAAATGAAAGTATTAGCCTATCAACACTTGTCAGAGGAATTGGTGGATTCTGAATTCACCACTCTTCATTCTGATGGCACGACAAAGCATGGCCAGCACTATGGCTCCTTTCTCAGGTTAGAACAGATGACAGTTCATACTCATTGGGCTTAATGGATATGGTCTCTGGTTCATCCAAGTATACTTTAGACAGTTTAAAAAATATATTACATGATTTTGAGAAAGTTGGTGGTGAAAATATTGGAAATAAAATAATAGTAAACATCAAGAATACAATGTCCGATCGACATGTTGTTGAGAAAAGTTTCAATGAACTATTGGAGGCCTACAGGGAAGACGTTGACCCG
>LWTN01000082.1 GCA_002101225.1 Cycloclasticus sp. symbiont of Poecilosclerida sp. M
CTACCTGTTTTGTCTATATATCCACTTATTTGATTGTAAATGTAATCAAACGAATTACAATCTTCAATTATGGTTTATTACGGGTAATATCAATTCATCAAATTCAGACAACAAATTGGGTTGTACCATCTCACTGTCATTAACTATTACCTTCTTATTCGGAGTTATAGGAGACATCGCTACATATCTGATATGTTGTTGTCCCCTTTTTGAAGGTGACAAACTCATCCTAGGCTTCTTCTTAACTGGTGGACCTTCCGTTAATTGCGTGTCAACCGAATCATTACATAACATCATTTCAACTGTGGCCGACTCGAATGTACAGAGTCTACAAGGACGGACAGCTCTCATGGGTGCTTGCTCTGGAGGTCACGTTGAAGTCGTCAGACTTTTGTTGAGAACGGAAGACGCGACCATACAAAATTGTTTGGGTTTTACGTCTCTTATGGCGGCCAGCAGCAGAGGGCACACGGAAATAGTTCGTCTAGTGTTGGGAAAATCTGACGTGAACGCCGTGGACGTGGTAGGTTGGACATCTCTTATGTATGCCTGTAAAAATAATCACGTTGAAGTAGTTCGACTTTTGTTGACCGAGGCAGACGCCACCATTCAAAATCAGCTCGGATGCACGGCCTTGATGATCGCCAGCAGTGGAAACACGGAAATATCTCGTCTGTTATTGGCCAAATCAGACGTGAACGCTCGAGATATTGTCGGTTGTACTCCTTTAATGTACTTTAGTAGCCACGGTCGCCCAGAAATCTCTAGACTTTCACCAGAGTCGATCGATAACCTGAACCTTACGGTGGTGTCGACGGACCACAATCAAGAGATCGTCCGATTTTTATTGGACACGGTAGAGGTGAACGCGCAAGACAGAAATGGGTGGACTGCGCTGATGTACGCTAGTCGCTTTGGCATTCTCGAAATAGTCCGACTTTTGTTGAGACGCGCAGATGCGGATAAACAGAACATGTGTGGAATTACGGCCTTGATGTGTTGTAGCGCCAACGGTCACTCAGAGTCCGTGAAACTTTTGATGGACGTGGCCGACTTTGATTTACGAGACGAACATGGATGGACGGCCTTCATGTATGCTAGTTACGAGGGTAAACTTGACATTGTGAAATTACTCCTCTCCGTAGTGGACGTAAATGTTCTAGATTATAACTCTTGTACTGCACTCACACTTGCCATTATGAATGATACGTTCGACATCGTAGAGGTAATCACTACCCGAGCGTTTATCACCGAACTAGAACTTTTAGCGTGTTACGATTACGGGTCGTTGGAAATTTCTACGCGTTTGCACGAATTGTTTTCTATTGGAAACGATTCATTTCGGCGTAATCACTTTTGAAGACGCACTCCTCGAGACTGTAACAGTAAAGTGCGACACTTTTACAGCGAGAGAATTGTTGGCCAGCGACTCGGCAAGAGTTATATTCTCTATCACTTGTGCGCCAAATGAAATGCTGATAATCCTGTGTGCCTCTGCAAACGTCATATTCGCTAGCTTTTTTTCCAAAGTCGTGTTGTCTGGAACGAGTACAGTAGTATCTACGACAACATCACAGTTCCATTCAGATATGCTCGGTACTATAGTGGCAACCACCGTTATAATAAACAACACTACAGTTACAACGCCGTAAGACTTTTTCTTGTGGTGAACACAAAAACAGGGTCGCTTGGACTTTGTAGATTTCGATTCGTCCGACTCTGGTTCGCTCGCCTGTATTATCGGCTCTGGTTCGCTCGCCTGTATTCTCGCGAGTTGCAGATGATACGGATTTGGGTTGTTAGTACTGTCAGCACCAACATAAGAAAATGACTTGATTGATAGCAATCCCAAGAAGTCTTGCACTGATCAGGTATCGGATGAGATCCTTTGTTTCTAGTGGCAGACTTCCTTCAGGATATCATGCATAACATTCATGCAATTAAATGAGATAATGTTGTATATACCACCCCTCCAGTATGGTGCTCCCATGGAGTGTGACACGCTCTCCAGCTGCTCTGCCATGGTCGCATCCTCTACTGAAGTCACCTGTAGTGTCCTACATAGCCACAGTGCCTGTCTGTATCCTGTGTTTGATCTTTATGCATTCAAGTGATATACAACAAACAGACGGACTGTTGTTCAGCTGTGACATGCTGAGCTGGATCCATCTGAAGCCGATGTAAGGTCCTAGAACTTGCACAGAGTTATGTTTCCTGTAGCTAGATGTGTGTTAGGTACATAAAAAAGAAAATTGCAAATATGAATTTCAAATATAAACCTCCATACTGACCACATACTTTGTTGCTGGGTAACCTAATT
>LWTN01000083.1 GCA_002101225.1 Cycloclasticus sp. symbiont of Poecilosclerida sp. M
CAAAACGCCTCCTGCCAAGGTAGGTGGTCTTTCAACAGGTGTAAATAAGCAACTGGGCTATGATTTTAGTATCATTCCATAGCCTAAGAAATTTGCTACAACATGGTACCAATAACTCATTTTTCAACTTTTGCGGCGAATATGTACCTTTTCCTATTATGCTAAGTCTGGCAAAATCACCGGATACAACCAGCCAGGCGAAGATGATGGTACCCCCAAAGAAACAGATGAGACAGAAGATTCCAAAGAGGAGGAGAGGTAGAATCAGAAGAAGAAAAAGAAATTGGAAATTTGCAAGACCTCATGACGGTAGGTTCTGACATTAACATACGTACACAAGCATGTCTGTACGTATGTACAGGGCTATTCCAGCGACGACAGTAGCCAAAGGTGCGCCTATTTCCTTAAACGCAGCTTTGTGTGCTGACTCCATTAGACCAGTAATGTTTCCAGCCAAAAGATCGCAGTATCTTCAGACGATGGTGATGACGAGTCAGAGTCACCATCAGCTCACTTCAGCCTGGAGGGTATGAGGAAGGAGATGAGAAAGTGCTGTAAGTGACGAGTGAGTACAGGTTATACTCTCACACTTTGAACAATAGAGACTCAGACAGCGTGTATATTGTTGGGGTAAATGAAGATCAAATATATCACCATTACTACAAGGACGGCTCTCTCCTACCTGATAGTGATGCCGAGGAGAGTGATGCCGAGGAGAGTCAGGATGCATCTAGAAAAAGGTATGTGCATACTATAATTATTTTAGTAAGTCCATCACTAGCACATATATAATTGTAGGAAACACAGCAAAGATGGAGTGGATGACATAGATGGAAAGGTAACACACACTATTTTTGGGCCTACAAATGCACCCAACTCACTGCAGGTCTTGTAATCCTGGGGATATTTCGAGGATATTTCTGCACCCGAGGATTCTTTTGTCCCAACTGCACCCGTGAAAAGAAACTGTAAGGCAACAATCGGCTGATAAACTGCATTTGACAATGGTGGTTGGCAGAACAAAGAGAAGTACAGAAGGTATCGGCAATGTCCAGTACCAGGATGCAGATCAAAACCACAAAAAAAGCTATCCAACCACATCGTCAACTTCCATAGCAAAATCAATCGCAGAGAGAGGTCAAGATTGCTCAAAATGGCCAAATTCGTGAAAAATACGCACAGTCATCCGATCTGATCCCACCCAAAGGAAGCTGACATCGCAGACCATGGCCGCAGAAACCGACCATAGATCAAGGAAGAAAACGGGATACACAAGATCTCTGGGTCAATTCAATTCGAACCATCCCGAATTAGCTCTCTTCAAGCACTACTTGGTGGGACTTGCTGGAAAGAAGGAACAGCCAAGAACATTATAACTGACATCTAAAATCCTCTTCTTCCACAGCGAACATAAAGCTTCAATGGGAGAACATCATTAACGGTCAAAAGCTTCTGAAGTACATGGACAAAATGGACAGACAGTTGCAATGTAGGGCCTGAAGGACAACTAACGAAACTGGAGAGAGTGTGAATCGTTTTCGACTATCTAAAAATGAACGGAATAAAAGACGATGTGGAGTCGAGAGGCCAAAAACTGGAGAGTGAGAACCTCATCGAGAGATGGAAGAAAACACTGAGATGTCAAAAGAACGCCCTGCAAGTCAGGCGAAGGGAAGATGCCTCAGAAATGGACATGAACATGGAAACTATAAGTGCGGTAGTTGACAACCCTACTATGTGGTCAGATTTCAGTGACATAGTTGACAGAGCTAGGCACGGAGAAGAGGTACCAGAAAAGGACCTGAAGCTAGCCATGGGCATCGTGATGGTGGCTGTGATGTTCAAGAGTTATCAGCGCCCAGGAGCTGTGCAGAACTGCACATGTACAGAATACAGGGCTGCAACAAAGGACGACGGCATCACAGTAATCATGCAACTGAAGCAAGGAAGATTGGGACAACATGTGCTGCTAGGGCGCTGACTACCAAACAAATGTTTTGGTGACCAAGCAAATGTCCCACCAGCCGGATGTCAGTCGGAGGTCTACCCTCGCTTACCTGTTGAGTGCACTGGCTGTTCTTTCTGCCCCAGACATCAGAGAACTCAACGAACGGCAGAAGAAAACGAAAGAAACTGATGTCTTCTGGTAGCTGAAGTTTTCCCGCCCATGAACGCGCGCTAAAAGCGTGCATAGCAACGCTGAGGTTAGTGTCTACCTTTGGAGGCTTTTTTAGCCTCTTAAAGCGATCGCTAGTGCTTATAACTGCACCACTAGCTAGTAGAAAGATTCATTGATTGATTTTTACAATAAAAAAACAATGACCAAAA
>LWTN01000084.1 GCA_002101225.1 Cycloclasticus sp. symbiont of Poecilosclerida sp. M
CCCAGTTTATCTAAATAAGTGAATGAATGAAAAAATTCGGCTTTGAATTATTATGGCGATTGTTTAGCGACGGTGGTAGCTGTCTGGCAGCGACTCTGCGGCACTAGATGGGCTGTTTTGCAGCAACAGGTTGGCTGTAGCTTCAATGATAGATCGAATAGCTTAGGTATACAGCCTTCCTGCTGTCTCTGGTTGCTGCACCGGGGCAGAAATTGACGTAAGACAGAACAGCTGCACAATTCCTTCGTGAACTCTGAAGTGCTGTGGTAAGAAGGGCGATCTTGGCCAGACCACAATTTTTATAGTCATAGATCTTTGAAGAGGAAGTCCACTGGAACGTCCCACATACGGTGTCCGCTTTTTTTGATGTCAGTACAAGTGAATGAAAATAGATAATCTTATAGAAAAACAATGCCTACAAGTATACTACAAACACAAATCTCTAGGCTATGGATTACTCCTCCTGGGCACAGGATAGGTGCAGAGTATGTGCAGGGAGACATGCAAGGTACAAAACCTCATATGACTGCCAAGCACACCAGTTCAAGCTCCAGGCCATCGGTGTGATATGACAACAAACATGTCCACCCACCTCGCTTCTGTCATGGGTGCAGCATGGTGTGTGCTAAGGCACAGAAAGCACTGAAGGAAGGGACTCCGCGACTTACTCAGTTTGAGTGGGGGGACTGTGGAACCATTCCAGATGAGTCGTGGAAAGTGGGTCGGCCTAGGGCAAAAAAGTTAACTCATCCCAGAGTACACTACCTACCTGAAGGAAACAGCACCCAGAATACAAGCCTTGACCTCACAGCGAGAGAGACCCTCTCAAAACACCCCTCTGTTGACAAACACCTGAAATGTCAACTCTGTAGCCTCATCTTGGACCGGCCACTTCAACTGACTACCTAATCAGCATGAAGTGTTGTGTTCGGTACACTTACAAACACACAAATCTTGTTTGTCCATGTGGTGCGGCATACTCTCAATAGCAGCACTGTGATTCCTGCTCCATCAGTGGTCCTCACAATTGCTGAACAGAATGGACTTATGGAGATGTTGCACCAAGAGAACACTCAAGTGGTTCAGACAAGATGCTGAATGAATTTGAGCAGTTCACAGTGCTACAAACACTGATACACTGCCCAACATCATACCTAAGTGAAGTACAGGATGATTTGTTGGTGTTTGGGAAAGTGCAAGTACTATCTGTCGTACAATAAAACAGCAAGGCTTTAGGTGCAATTGAGAGCTTTGCAGAGGAATGAGGAGAAAAGGATTGAATTCATGGCAGAAACTACACGGTTTAACCCAGACATGTTCATTTGGATAGATGAGACTGGGTCAGATAGAAGGAAGAGTGTGGGTACTCCTTAAGGGGAATCCCACCACGATACACTCAGCTAACTGGGGGGTAAAAGAATATCAGCCATACCAGTACTGACTACATGTGGAATCCAAGATGTGTATACCACTACAGGCAGTGAAAAGGGGGAAGTTTGTTGAGTTTTTTTTGTCAATGTGTGCTCCCAATCATTATGCCTTTCAATGGCCATAATGTTATTATGCCATGTTGAGAGAGTTGTTGGAGAATATACATGTTTCTTACTACTATTTTCAGCCATATCTAAAACTGGGCGTGTTTTTAAGAGGTCAAATTTCGAGTTCACTGTATCTCTTTACTTACTGGCTTACCTCAGGGGTACAGTGCACTTATTGATAGATCGGTGATTCCAAAGAAGCAACGTCGAAAGCTACGGGGTACAGTGGTTTACAACATTTCCAAAGGATTTCTACACGCACATGATCAAATCATTAATGACCTTTTGACCCTGTCGAACCTCCTCTGGGAAGGCAAGGCAGGTGACTGGCTATGGTCTTAGCTTTCTGGAAGGCCATTATAGGTTTTTCTGGAATATGGGTGCTGCATGGGTCAAGTATAATGAAGTATAATGAGAATTGGGGTTGAAATTGGGCACCAAGTTTTCCTAGGTTTTCTGTGTGCTAGGTATTTGGCCCTGGAGGTGTGGGGCACCTCATGCATCACTTTTCTAACTAGTTTCCAAGGATAGCCTCTATTTCTAAATTAGGAATCTTATGTTATGTTTGTTGCTGGCAATGAGAAGTGTTTGTCAGGGAGTGGAAAATCATTGTGTTACTGGATTTTTCTAAAGGAATCCAACAGCATTGTGCACGTGGTGAGCCTTCTAGTGGCTTTGATGACAGATCAAATGAGTATTTTAAAAGCAATTTACCTCCTCAAGCAGAACATAACGTTCTTTGTGTTTGTTATAATGACTTATTCACTTGAATGCATGAAGAAGCATGGGTGGGGAGGGCA
>LWTN01000085.1 GCA_002101225.1 Cycloclasticus sp. symbiont of Poecilosclerida sp. M
CAGGGGGGGAGGGACACTTTATTCAGGGGTGGGAGGATTGTAGATTGTACTGCTTATCACATACATAATACATTAGACCCTATACACTGTGTGCACATGTGCGTGTGTGTGTGTGTGTGTGCGTGTGTGTGTGTGTGCGTGCGTGCGTGCGTGCTTACTATCAACTTACACATTCTCTCCACAGGCAGGCTGATCTGAAAAAAATAAATTTTTCATGTAAAAAAACAAGCCAGAGAGAAGCCTATGGTGCTATGACTTGATTTCCATTTACTAATGAACGACAACCAACCATACAAGAATATACATGTACATATCAAACGAAAGACTACTTCCACACACAACATTGATGAAGGCACCACTGATGATATTGATTCCCCATCTTGATCCTGACCTCCACTGATTAACCTATACTGTTTTCAGAACATCATTACTGCATTATATCTATTCATTTAGCTACTCTACGATGTGATTTATATATTTTAACTACTTTATCAACTGTGTTACAAGTGTTCCCTTCTCTGTATGCTCTCTCAAAATCCCTACAGGTCAAAAAGTAGCGAGTTATCAGATCTTTCGACACTGTGGCGAAACCCTCACGAACGGTTTTCCTCAATCGAACAATGGAACCATTCGAATAAGCTCTCGTATGCTTCTTCGCATGACACCAGCACCGCTCGATGGGGTTGAGTTTGCAATGGAACTTAGGAAGGAATTTGCTGGGGATTCCCCTGCCAAATAGTGTCTCTCATCCGTGGCTGTTTTCCACCATCACTCACGTTCATGACATCAGGATTCAAACAGTCTTCTGGCTTCTTACAATGTGATGGTGCATTGTCAAAAGTGAACAAACCTTGAGCAGCAGGATACTTTAACTCAAATATGTCAACAGCTTTGCTAACTTGCTTGAGAAACATCTCGTTTGTGAAGTATCCTTGGGTTTGATGCTCAAGGTAGAGTCGTGCTTCTACACCACATCCAAGTCCGTGCAGTTTCATCACATACCACAACCCCCATTTCTCTTCGACCCACTGCACGAACTTGGCTAGTGTCATATTCGGCTTTCCTCTCTCATAGCCATGTTCCCTGACGTACTCTCTGTGGCCTCAAGCTGAAAGGTCTCATCCATCATCAGTGACCACCACTTGGGGTGCTTTCCTCTATTGGACGAGAGCTCCATAGTTAGAGCCTCATAATCCACGTTGTCTATGTTGGAGAGCATCCCAAAGAATTCACCAAAGACACATTCTGCCCTCTTCCGAATCACCTCAATTAAATATTGATGCAACTTTGCATGCACTCATAATGCCATCACCATCACCCAGAGAGAGAGAGAGTGAAGATATTGAGAGCAACGGCCTTCTTCATTGCTAATGAAGTGTTCTGTTCTATTAAATATTGTCTCTTGTCCTTTTCTGTACACATACGGCCTATCCTTTAGTAGTTGTCATAAAGTGCATGTTGATTTGTCTGTAGTTGTCTTACAGTGTGGAGCCTGCCTATTCAATTGTTTGTTGATCTTCTGTTTGTCAGATCTGCACAAACACGCTTGGGAGTGGCTGAGGTGGTGTTAGTTGTCACAGCTGACAACCCACGCTTTCGAGTATTGCTTGAAGAAGCCATCCAGCTGCCAGAGGTTCAAAGGACAGGGAAAATTCCCTACCGCGGGGTGTTGATGACGCGCTTTGCTATGGTGTGCAATTGATGACGTGGAAGAAAATGGCGTGCAATGTATAGTAGGCCCATGTCAGATCTGCTTCTATAGCAACATTTGTAAGTAGGTTTACAGTGATTCAGGTTTAGAACTGCATCTAATAATGAATTAATAAATAATGAGTTCCTCAGATACACATTATATACATACATAGCAACGTAAGCGGTAACACTATTTGCAACCGCCCGAAAGGGTGCGAAGCAATGAAAGCGGTAACACTATTTCTATTTGCAACCGCCTGAAAGGTTGCAAAGCAACGAAAGCACTATTTGCAATCACACGAAAGGTTGCGAAGCAACGAAACTATGGTAACATAATTATGTGTCGGACTTCTGACTTCGAAAAGTTGGCATAGCCAACTTGCATGCATAGTGAAAATCGAGCTAGGCAGTGATGTTACATTAACCCTACATGGCCTTTTTATTTCTTTGCTCTCTATAAGTCTGCAGCCTGCAGCAAAGAAACAAATGCAAGTTAAAGGCAAACAAATCATCCTGGGTCACACAATATAAAGGTTGCAAAGCAACGAAAGTGGCAACAACTTCCCAATAGGCTACGAAGCAACGAAATCGGTACACAACCGCCCAAAAGGTTGCGAAACAACGAAAGGGTAAAACTGCCGAAGCA
>LWTN01000086.1 GCA_002101225.1 Cycloclasticus sp. symbiont of Poecilosclerida sp. M
GAAACACTTCTAAGGGTGCTAGCGTGCAATTTGAACTTGCTCACCTAAAAGTCAGCCGCCATTGAATTTCAATTTACGGATGTGTCAAAAAGGGAAATTCACCCATTGCCTTAGCAACTACTTGCATGCTAGTAAAGCAGTTTGCAGTGCTCTTGCTGTAATTCAGCTCTTTCTTAGTGATTCAGAGGCTCTTGATGCCCTCCTAAACCCTCATAACTAAGACCCTGACTCCTGTGACTTCAGGATGCCCAGGTACTTGCATAATACACAATGAACAATGTAGATGTATGGCGTATGCAGTGTATCTTGCTGCTTTTTGACTTGTGTTACCTGCAAACAACAAAACTTAATGGAAGGGTCATGCTATTAACTCCATGCTTGATCTCTAACATGCTTATTTTGTCAGGGTGGAGTATTGGAGAACAGAACATTAATTGAAGAGAAGGCACAAGTTTACAGATAAAAACGTTTTCATCAAGCTCTCCACGAACTGCTATGTACTAGAATCTTTTTATTACTGTTCACAAAATTCAGGGTGTGACTAAGGGAGTGTTACGAAGAAGGGAGTGGTACGAAGGGGTGGGGTGACCCGCCTGGGGAGCATGCATAGTCAAGTAATGCACAGTTTCAGCTCACTCCCAGTCCCCAGACCATTGTTTGGAGTTTCCCTATCTGTCATAATCATCAGCTGACAGGTTTTCAGCAAGAGGTAAGTGTACACATCCACAGCAGCATGTACCACACTCCATGCCAGTATCTAGGCTAACTTATAGCAAGCCAGGTCTTGTGCTAATACTTACCTCTGGCCTTTCTCCTGGGAGCAAATATAGCGTTATAGGTAGCTAAAATTAACTTGAAACTATTGCTCACCTGGTGTGGTCCAGGAGTAGTCCCAAGGTTTCCAGGCTTAGAGAAGGTCAAGAGCTCGAGGAGAACAGGTAAAACCAGCTCCAGAGACATTGAGCTCAGCTTCTTCTTTACGGCGGCAACTTGGCGGTAAAATGACTATGTCCATTTCGTTAGATTACGGGCTTTCGCCTCAGAAACAGGAAGTGTTGTTTCAGGGGTGTTTTTCTCAATTCAATGGATAGCGCCTCCTTGGGATGTGGTGCTAATGAAGCGCTTATAACTTGGTGACGCTTTGAGATCTGTCCTCCTGCTAGGTATCAAAATACTCCCCTTGCTATGGGCTATAGCCTCGTGCAAATAACTCAATAATTTTGTTTTGCGTGAAGTGGTCCCTTTTCTCATAGACTGTCACATATATGTAAATATATGTATATAGGAGCTCCTGTATGTAAATAGGAGCTGCTATATGTAAATAGGAGCTGCTAGGAGCTGCTATTTGTATATAGGAGCTGCTATATGTATATTGGAGCTGCTATATGGCATATTGGAGCTGCTATATGGTATATAGGAGCTGCTATATATAAATAGGAGCTGCTTGTATCTCAATGTATGTGAGAACATGCAAATGGCTTTTTGTTCTGTTTGGCACCCCATAGATATTTGCTACAACATGTTTTATATTTTTATTTTTGCACGTAATGTGTCTGCCCCAGGGAAGGTGAGTCAGTTCTAGCATCCGAATAGCGCCCCTTGCTCTACCCTAGCCCCTCCCGCCCCAGGGAAGGTGGGTCAGTTCTAGTCAGTTCTTGAGTTGAGTGTGTACATGACATTGTAATGAGTGATTGTGACTCTAATGTCTTGTAGGTGCCTACCTATACCTACGTATGTCATGATATCTGAGGTTACAAGTGTTACTTCACAGTTGTGATGTACGTAAGTGGTGGGTGCATAACAATGTGGGTGCATAACAATGTGGATGTATCTGCAAGAGAGGGCTGAGTATGTATTCCAAGAAGGGAATCACATGATTTGATGTGTGTGACTATCATCATAATACTTGTAGGGTTGACATGTTTTTTCTCACCTAGTACCTTCAGGACACTACGGTACGTGCATACAAGTCATAGGTTCATGTGGTACACAGAAGAGGCCTTCAACCTCTGCATACTATTAGGTACGTATGTACATACGTATGTATGTAAGTGTCCTTGGCGTCTGTGGGACCTTTCGGGCCACCAAAATAGGGCCACATTCTGTCTGAGGGCCGCACTTTCGGCCATGTCCACCAGAGGGCCGCACGGAGGCCAAATAGGGGCTGGCCCTAGCCCTTCTAGCATCCGAATAGCGCCCCTAGCCCCGCCCCTAGCCCCGCCCCAGGGAAGGTGAGTCAGTTCTAGCGTCCGAATAGTGCCCCTGTAGCGAGTGATGTCTTTGTGTTGAGTGTGTACATGTAGTGAGTGATGTCTTTGTACATGTAGTGAGTGATGTCT
>LWTN01000087.1 GCA_002101225.1 Cycloclasticus sp. symbiont of Poecilosclerida sp. M
AAAATACTCTTACAACACTTAGTTACATGGGACCATTGTGCAGATTGCACATTTAAAAGTGTCCCTCAAAATATTTTTTAGGGACAACGGGATTTTGCTCTCCACTGATAGAGACAAGACGGCAAGACGTCATCAAGTTTTTTCTTAGGAGACTGTCTAGGTTGCTGGACTCAGTTGTCTTTTCTTAGATCTAGATCTTTGGCTCTGGTGTAAAAGATTTAACTTATGATGATGATGATGATGTAAATGCCGCCCTCCTCTTCCCCTTGGAAGTAATAGCATAGCTTCCTGCGGGGGCACTTCCAGAAACTTAGGATTGAGCATGCACAGTACAGATTTTCTACTCCTGTGTGGCTCGATACAATCACAAGTATTCCTTTCAGAGTTTGTGCTACCTTTTGTCTTTGATTATAAGTGCTATCATTCAAGTACTACTGAAGTCAACAGTGCTGCAATAGTCATCTCTCCACTTGTTGCTTTGATGGTGGATCAGGTCAGTGGCTTGAGAAAGCGTGGAGTGCAAAGCATCCATCATCACCTCTGTCCGCATGTGCATGTAGCTATAATTTGTGTGCATATTCTGCACAGCAACAAAATGTAATGAAGTTTACAAATGAATGGGGTGAGTTATTGAGACATGACATTGTGAATATACTGTGAATTGACTGCATGACTGGTGTGAAGCCGCCAGCTAGTCAGTTCCACATACCACAACAAGAACTTCACACATTGTAGGTCTTGCTGACTCGACACTAAAACAGTTTCTGCACAACCCTCTAGTGTACTCATTGCTTGTGACTTTTAGCATAGTACTTAGGAAAAAGTAGAAAATTGAGTTATTGATATCATGCTATAGCAAATTTATTGGTGAACCTGGTCCGGTTACCAGGCTACAACCAGTTGCCAAGTTAAAAGTGTTTTAAGACAACCCACTTGTTAGAGACTCAATGTGTGAAAAAAGATAAATTAATGTCTTCCGTAAACCATAGATAATTGAAGTAAACAGGATAGGCATCCGGCTAGTTTACTAGGTTCATTCCGCGTTTCGTTGCTCCGCCCACTAATCCATAAATTATAGTTGCACGGGTATCTGCAATGGCTAGTCCAGATTTGCTCAGAGAGCTGATGCAAAATTTGCTATTGATACCCACAGAGCTGTACTAGCGAAGGAAGCTGCTCAATGTATCCTCAGTGCAAGTCAAGAGCAGTATTCTTCTTTCCATGATGACTTGTTGCGCATGTTTTGGATGATATGGTAGGCCAAGTACTTAAGCGTGGCTATAAGAGTTTCGATACAGAAGTTGTGGTGTGATTTTCATGAAGCAAGAAGTACTAAGCTTAAAATTATATGGGAGTGTCACTGAAGTTTTGTAATAAGGATCCTTTGTTGTCACAACACTGTAACGCTAAGCTGTTTGAGATAATAATAGCAGAAAAGCGCTGATCTTGATGTACTTCCACCTACTAATTTGAGTAATGATGAAGAAAATGCTTTGCAGTATGCTGCAGGGTTTGTGTTGATGTCGTTAGCAGATATCAGCTCTGTCTACGTCTCTCGCCCTGACCCATGAAATAAAGCAAATTTAGAAATATTAAAACATGATGACACCGGTAATGCTACGTATCTTTCTTACACGAAAACGTGGTTAATCGTGGTGGTTTATACTTAACCCATTCCCTGTTATAAGCGCCGTATGGCGCAGAAACCGGGTAGCGTCGTTCATGTTTTGAATTTAGCGCCATTTATACATACCAGCAGATAGCCAATAAGATTCTCTACAGCCTGGCAACCTCGGAATTTGGTTGCTAAGTGCTAGAGCCCTTAGAAGTCAACGTTCGAGAATGGCGTCCGCTTGCGATAAACTCAACCGTTTAGAACGAGCTTCTGTGGCTGTTACTGACTTACCTGGAGACTCTGCTGGTGATTTCTAAGGAGGATACGTCCAGAGCTACCTGCCAGGAGCAAGCTCGCTTGTTTTTACCAGCTCAGAAGCAGCTGGAGATGGCAGAGAAGAGATGGAAGTTGGGACTTAGCGGGGCTCTGACAACAGAAGAGGTTAGCCTAGCTAGCTATTCTGTAGATAGTCTATTGCTTTAGGAATAAGTAGATCAAGTTTTGAAAGCTAAATGCAAATGACAGCTGAGATAATGTTCAAAGAGTTTTATATACCACCCCTCCCATGTCTACAGTATGGTGCTCCCACGGAGTGTGACACGCTCTCCAGCTGCTCTGCCATGGTCGCATCCTCTACTGAAGTCACCTACATTGCCACAGTGCCTGTCTGTATCCTGTGTTTGTCTCTGTGCCCTCCCCACCAATGCATCTTCATGCATTCAAGTGAATAAGTCATACAACAAACCCAAAG
>LWTN01000088.1 GCA_002101225.1 Cycloclasticus sp. symbiont of Poecilosclerida sp. M
ACGTATTGGCGGGTCAATCCAGCACTAGTGGTCAGGTTCACAGTGTAACTCCGTATGACTCCATTCTGCTGAGTGGCTGGCGGACTCCAGGACACGTTGAGCGTGTGTGGACCTTGCACGTCCACTGATACGCCCTCAGGGAAATGGGCCGGAGCTGTCATGAATAGTAATAATTATGTGACGAAACCTATAATATCACCTACACGTACGTATGTAGCTTACTGTATGTCTATAATTTTATTATAGTGGAACCTGTCTATGGTGGTCACCCTCAGGACTACTAAAAGTGGCTGTTATAGAGAGATGACCTGCTAGCACAGGTACGTATAATATATAGCACTTTGGGACTCAGTAAGCTGGCTGTTATAAAAGAGCTAGGTGACCTGCTTATACAGTGACCATTATGGACAGGTTCCACTTTGCCAAACACTCCTCATAAATTATACCACCCTCACCTTCTTCCTCTGTCCTCACTTGGATCACAGCTGTGGGCCCCCTTTCGATTGTTATTGCCACGACTGAACAGTTGTACACAGTGTACGGTGTCAGATCCTCCACCAGAAAGTCAGTTTCATTGAGCACTGCTTCGATCTGCACCTCCTTCAGCAGCAACAGCAGTGGCTGCTCAGACTCCTGTTCAGACACATCCAGGACGTAGTGTCGCAATATCCCATTGGCATCGATGGGAGCAGGAGCTGCCCAGGACAGTCTGAACTCCCTCGATGTGATCTCGGAAGCCATGAAGGATGGTGGTGCCACATTAGGAGCTAATGCATGTGAGAGGAAAATAGTGTAGTTCAGTAAACATTGTTGATAATCAAGGTTACACATCTTGAATCTGATGCTTAAAATGCAACATATAGAGCATAGATTGCACACACCAGACGGATCCAGAGGAGGGGAGCTTTGGTTGCCCAAGCCCTCCCCTCCCCTCTCTTTCCTTCCAAGTCATTACCAGCGACACAAGGATTTTGGCTCTTTTGGCAGATTCTACAATGTCAGCCACACAGGATTCTAGTTCACTGCACACTACAGCTGTATCATGAACAACATCTTTCCATCTTCTAATGTCTGGAAGTTGACTGGAACACTGAGAGGCCAATGCTCCAGTGTTATAGCAACCACAGTGAAAGTGTAGTTATGATAAGGAAGAAGGTCTGAGATATAAATGGTGGTTAGAGCTGTAGAGAAAACCAGCACCTCCTTAAATAGGGTCTCTTTATCACTGAAAGCGAGGTTGATCTGGTAGAGATTGATCACTCTGTTTTGTTCTTCTGCTGGAGGAGGTCCCCAAGAGATGTTCACATGTCTGCTGCTGACATCGTCAACAGCAATGGCTGTGGGTGGGGCTGATGGGGCTACAGAGGAGATACCGTGGTTGGCATTCAATAGTTGGAACTCAGGTTACATCTGTCTATAGTGGTCACTATGTAACGGCTCTATTTAACTTCCAGTGCATTTATGTCGCAATAATTATTGTTGACCATCGATATAGACAGGTTGCACTGTACAATTTTTTACCTGCTTCCTTTGTTTGGACTCTGAAAGGCTCAGAATAAGGTCCAGCTGCAATAGTAACCGTAGCAACACGCAATTCGTAGGTGTAAAATGGGTGGAGCCCGGTGAGTTCCTTCTGGATACCAAACACTTTGAAAGTGAGGACAGTGGCAGTTTCCACCTCAGTAGCTTGGAGGGTAAAGTATCTGATATTGCCATTAGTTTCATTCCTTTGAGGGATTCCCCATTTGATGAGCAACGAGGTGGATTTCACCCGATCCACACACAGTATGTCTGGTGATGAATATGGAACTAAGAAAGAAGAGAATGTATATTAATGTGTAGCCAATAAGAGCCTAAACATGCTACAAAAGGCCGGGTATCATTGCCTTCAGTGATTTCTTAGCATGCTCTAGGCTAGCTAGTGTTATAGCATTATAGCTAATGTTGTATTACTAATACATTGAGTTTTTGTCTCGGCACTGAAGTGCTGAGATAGTGCTGGGATCGATGATGTATGGTACGACTCTTCGCATGCTAGATAGGACAGTACCATGTGCGTAAAAGTTATCAATGCTCAACAGCAAGCAGAGAAACCATTTACTACTGCAAGAACAAAGGCTACAGTTAAGGTGTGCGAGTGAATGAATCAACAGGCCTGCAATCTAGGAAGAAAAGGCCAGACTAGCAAGAGCATGCACTGTGGGTAACAGCCCGACAACAAGAAGTGATGATTTAGTGGGAGCAAAGACTTCAAGCCTGCCGAGACACTGGTTTTGCTAACCCCCACATCCATGGAGAGTGCAGATAGACTGTTTGCAAAGAGTCACTTCATAAAGTCTCAGGAGTGTATATGAGTGTCATGAATGGCCCCATGCCAACAGCAGTGTTGGCAGCTATGGTTACATTATACTCACCATCCTCAG
>LWTN01000089.1 GCA_002101225.1 Cycloclasticus sp. symbiont of Poecilosclerida sp. M
GCACTGGGAGATGGATTATCAAGATTTGATTATCTGGTTACTAAGTTACCGATGCTCAGTTAGTTTTAGCCCGCTCTTTTTTAAGGACCATCCCATACACATTCTACACATTGTTGTAGCAAGTCTTTATATGAATAATCTTTATGTAAAGGAATCTTGATTGAAGGAAAGGATTTATCTAAGACACCCTTAGCTTTGCTGGCATCAAATTCCATCCTACCAATATTAACCTAAAAGGTATCACCATACATGAGGTAAGGGGTCACCGTTTAGAGCTAGAGAGCATTCACATACCAAAACTTGTCCAATCAAAGGATCTGAAGCGCTTTCTCCTTTCTTTTTCCGTTTAGCAAGGGCAAGCTCCATATACTGACTTAAGGCTAAAAATAGAATAATTTACTTATGGGTAGCTGACTGGCTGGCTAAAATAATTATATACTAACCTTTCCTCCCGCTTTGATTTTTCTTTTGCACCACACTTGACGCTGGAACGACCAGACATTCTCAACCTAAGACCTTCTATCTACGCTAAGATTGCTAAGATCAAGACAGACTCGACTTCGCTTCGTGTGTAACGTGTAGAATAATCGCCACGTGTAGGTGCGCGGCAATTAGAGAATTAGAGAAGGTTCGAGAAAAAAAATTATTTCCGGCTAGCTATGCACATGCGCTATGCATCGTCAGTGTACACTGCAGTACTGATGTGCCCATCTTGCATACAGCAGCACTGAAATGAAATGGTCACATGTAAACATCAAAATACGCACTCCTGTTCTCAACCTAGCCAAAAAAAATAGCAGGGGAAAGCTTGGAAGAATAAAGCTGAAGAAATTGTTTTCGTGGTTTTAAATAGGAAGAAAACAGGAAGTAGGAACTCATTTGTTGTATAATTACGTTCCTTTTGAGAATTTTTACTCAGCAAGGTTGTATAAGGCAGTCACTGGCATCAAACATTTCCTACAGGGCGTCAGTTTCACTCAAATCCCAGGCAATAATGCGCATGCGCTTGGAAGTAGGGTGGCAGTAGGAAGGAAGTGTAATGAAAGGTGCATCACATTATGATGCAAAGATTTGGAAATCCATGGTTAGATATACTGTTTCATATTGTTGATCTCACACACAAGAAATCAAAACCAGGTATAAAACTTCATGTTTCAACTGAAAAAAGACCAGCGAAGAACAGAATGCTATGGTGGCTGATAAGGGCCACTTCCTTCCATCAGACTTCCATGACAGTCTATATGAAAAGGGGTCACTTCGCGCAGACTAAAATTTTTCAATAATTATGGCAATATTTTGCCAATGTAAAACTTTGTTCTTTAGGCTACCTCCAAGAAAAATTTCGAGTCTCTAGCTCAATTCTAAACGGGCAAGCACTTAGCTTAGGTGATTGTGACGCTTTACAGGAAACCAGTTCTAATTTCCTTGTATTGGCAACACAGCGCAACAGCTCAAAACCACCACACCCCAAAAGTTTAGTATAATAAATTCATCTCTTGAGCATGAAACATCTGGAACCGTAATGCTCTTTGCCCCTAGACCTGCTTCAATCAGAAAGCAGCTGTTGATGGCACACGATTATCCCCTGGACTGCTTATGCATACTGTATTATGTGCAGCCATGCACACGGATCTTTCCTCTTGGTGGCTGACCCCTTTGATTGAACAATTGGGACTTTCTTTCTGTATTCATTCAAAAGTTGTTGCAGGTGATTGGCTGATGGTGACTTCAAGAAAGTGGACATTTGACGATTCAATTCACTAAGCGCTGATATCAGTCAGTCTAGGAACGTGATCAAGGATGATGAGGCGGTTGGGGGCAATCAATTGCAAATCCCTATTGTATTGCGAAGGTTTCTTCATCAGGGTCAGCAAGACCATCAAGTTGTTTACTTTACATTGGAGACAGCCAATCAAAGGACTTAGCACACTTTTGTAGCTAGCTAGAGACTAGCTAGCCTCACAGAGCGCCATCTCACCTCTAGCTCACTCACTCAGTAGCGGAACGGAACGGAATGTTCCGGGTGATGCTGGTTGGGATGGTGGGGCTGTTGGTTGGGATGGTGGGGCCGGTTGGGATGGTGGAGCTGGTGGTTGGGATGGTGGGGCTGGTTGGGATGGTGGAGCTGGTGGTTGGGATGGTGGGGCTGTTGGAGGTGGCTGAAGAGCTGATGGTGGCAGACAGGGCTGGATTTGGGCAGACAGTGTCTGCACTGTGGTGGGCAGAATTCCCTTATCTTTTCGAAAAGATACTGCCTCCTCACCCGTGAAAGCCCCTCCGGTATAAGGAGGAGGAAGCTGTGAGGGGGATGGCTGCCACTGTCTGTTGACCGTGTTGAGCAAGGTGAGCTTCCTCTCTGGGGTGTCTGTTTGCTCCCTCACCATTGCTTCCCCAGGAGTGGTGTCGGAAAAGACAAGGAGGTGGCT
>LWTN01000090.1 GCA_002101225.1 Cycloclasticus sp. symbiont of Poecilosclerida sp. M
ATTGAAAGGATGTAAAGCATATGGCTTCAGACTCTACACTATTTACTCAGGTGGTGTGTGTTTCACATCAGTCTCAGCAAAGGGTATGCGCTCAACCCACTCACCACCACCCACAAGCCACTCCTGTCGTATACCAGCAACACCTACCACAGAACCCTTCCAGGATGCCCGCACCCCCACAGCAAAAAGTCACACCTCATCCAACAGTTCTCGCCAGCCAGCCCAACAGAAGGAAGGCATTCCAGAAGCGGGACAAGAACGGATATGCGTACACACAGAAGTGATAGAAAACTGCCCCATCAAAAGTTTGAACTAAATTCAATTTGATATGTTGTATATTATGCTTGCTAAGATGATAAAGTAACTTATAACCGAGGTTTTAATAGTGACGATACCGTACCATTGATGATTGGTACGGCATCGTCAACACTAAAACGCGTGTTTTTTTGTTTGTGACAGTACCGTACCCGATGGGGGCATCAAAAGTTTGAATTCAAGGGCTTATAGGAAGAGAGGGCATGCAACTCTAGTGTAGACGGCGAAATGTAAACTGTTCTAAAAATAGATACTGTAATATTGCGCGCGCGTCTAAGTCAAATTTGTAGTAACAGTTTACATTTCGCCGTCTTACGTACACAACAAGTAAGTATGAGGATGCTACTTCAGGGATCTAATTTCTAGCTTCCCTTAGCCTAGATCCCCGCCCCCTAGATCCCCGCCCCTTAGATCCCAGGGGGCCTAAATCCCTGCCCCCTCTCCTAGATCTCTATCCCCCCTAGATCCACACCCCATCATAATGTGTATAGTGGCATGATGATTTGCTTCTTATAAAAATATCTTTAGGTATTTGGTCATAAGGAAGAATATCCTTGGAAAGCCCCTTGTGCACACACTCATGTACAACGACAGTGGACAATGAAACTTTTGCTTCGGCATTAAAAACTGGAATCTTAGTAACTATCTAACATTGCTAATCGTGTGTATTGTAGATTATTATCCCCAGCATTATTGGTACATGGTACGTACGTATAATGGTGGAGTGGATTATTAGAGCAGCTATATATAGTCCTTTGGACTCAAGTTTGAGGGAGAAGTTTAGAACATGCATTAACAATAATTATTATAGGTACAGCCTCACCATATGGGAACATGTGCATCACTGCATGTGCATCACTATATGGGAATATGCCTCACTATATATGAATATTATGTTGAAGAGTGAATGAAATAGCGTGGAGGGATACTGGTTGTGAGCTATGAGACCTGCTTCTTTTGGTAAAGCAACCGTCCAGTAGGAACTGGTGCAAAATTCCCTTGCACTTGGACTACCACAGAAACCACCTAAAAACAAAGGCTCCACAATTATAGAGGTATTCCAATCAGAAGAATGTCTCCCCCCCCCCGACCACACTTACCAAGTAATCTGTCAACAGTTTGTGGAGGAGAGATTTGGTATGCATTCTTTACACCACCTTATACCTCTCAGCTAATCTTCAAAGAGGTAACATGAGAGTTATATGGAGAAGCTCTGCTCATTAGATGAGAGACTCTCCATTAGCTATAGAGGAATTATGGCACATACTGTTACAAACCTATGAACTAAAATTTCACCACAATGTTAACAGCAACAACAGCAAAACAACAACAACAACAGCCCATAACTCGGTTTGTGTTTGTGTACGTGTGCGCCCTCCATGGATGCATGGGCATGTGCATGGGCAGTCAGTAGCTCCTATTCAAGCTACATACGTCGTACGTATAGCATTTGCCTTGCTAGCTATACTACCAAAGAGTTTCATACTTACTGATTCAGCACATTATTTTGTGTGAGGGGTGGGTGGTGATAGGGGATATAGACATGATGGACAAAAATTGGGATTTTCTATTTGCTGTCTGACGAAATTTAACAGGAAATTTTTATGTATCCAGTAGCTACGGTAAATGTTCAGGGTGGTATAGGATTAAAGGTCCTCTTCTTCTATACGCCCTTGGTCTAATGTTGTATGCTTGCCAAGATGACGTTAAGAGCCTAAAGTTATAACCGAGGTTTTAATAGTGAACCTTCGGGAAAACTTGGTGATTGGTACGGCATCGTCAACACTAAAAACGCGGGGTTGTTTGTGACGATACCGTACCCGACATAATTATGGGGGCGGGTCCTGCGCGATCCAGAGGGCTAGAGCTAGAGCTAGCTAGCTACAATGTTAATCATCATACCCATAGGGTTGATCGTGAGGCTGTGCATGATGTGTTGTGAACAGCAGGAGGAGGAGAGGAGGAGAGATCGAGAGGAGCAGGAGAGGCGTCGACTTCTTGTGCAAACTCAACAGCCCACTGCTGTAGTGGTCACTCAGTCTCAAGTAAGCACAGCCATTCATATTAACCACAAGCGTTGCACTGCACTCCCCCACAGACCTAACAGTACCAATCTCTATGGCCATAATTCAGGGTACGTATGATTGGATCACCT
>LWTN01000091.1 GCA_002101225.1 Cycloclasticus sp. symbiont of Poecilosclerida sp. M
TAATTATGGCCCTGTGGTATTATTATTATGGTGTTTTGGGGACTCCACTTGCTATGATTTTAGTGCCAGGTCACCCTCTGCTCCAAGAGGTGGTTATTCATGCGAGTATGAGTCCTGTACATTGTTTTAAAAATCCAATGGCACAGATGCTGTTGACTGCACTTATCCTATTACCAAGTATGCATGGGATTGGTCTGCTTCACCAATACTTGCCGAGAGACAGCAGCAGCATCTTATGCCTCCTGTGTAAAAGTGCTTACCAGAAATTTCACAGCATAGTCTAGAGTAAGGTATGATGTATGGCCACACTTATTATCATCCGCCCCTCTGCATGGTCCCTACCTCACAACTATGTCAATAATTATGACATATGATTCTACCACAATGTTTACATCTCCGTGCACCACGATTACATGTGTTGCACCACTAGCTATAATTATAGCTGGCTACACTGGTAGCTTTATGGAATTGCCATACAAGTGTATTGTAGCATATGTATTCAATTACATAGCTAGAGCTAGTGAAATTCCTCCTTATACAAAAAGGTTGTCGTGAAATCACACTATTTCATTCAAAGAAGATATGAAGCTTGTACATATGCTATTGACTGTAGCTGCAGCTGTTCTTTTCATTGTGACGTGTGAGCTATACCACATGCAGGAAACTGCGCAAGTAAAGTTGAATCTCAAGGAACTGAAGGTTGGTGCCGGTGGTGGCTATAGTGTAGCCTCGTCCCCAAGACCTGGGGGTGAGGCTAGCTATGGTGATCATCGCATTTACCTTACAGTTCAACGCTACATGGGTCAGCAGGGGGTAGGAGTGAAGGCCCTGACAGCACTCCAGTGTTGGGCTAGCCGGACCAACCTCCCAGTGGCAATAGTAGAACCTGCCATATCAGACTCCGTGCTAACTGGAGATATCCTGCATGCAAGTATGAGTCTTGCTGATCTGTTTGATTTGGACCACTTCAACGCTGTGTCTAGGTATGCTGGGTATCCAGAGGTGATAAGAAAGGAAATTTACCTCGAGCAAAGCGTGAAGAATATCATCTTAGTGAGTTTTGAAATCGGAGCACATTTCGAACAAGTTTGGCCCAAGAATACCTCGGCAGAGGAATGCTATACCAATCTGAAACAAGATCAATTTTTGAAGTCTGTAGTGAAGGGGGCTGATTACTGCATAGTGAAAGTGGTAGTTGTCAACAACAGAATGCTAGCAGCACAAGTGTTTAGAGATATTGTAGGAAAGTGGTCTCATACCAGTGTCACTATCATCTTTCGCAAATTTGGGCCATGGTTTTCACAAGAAAACGGAGAGAAGTGTTTAAGCATTAGTCATGATAACTACATGAATGCTCTATACCACCCCAGTGTCAGAGTCTTGAGAGATGTTGAGAAATACAAAGAGCTTTACCTAAACCCTGGCAACCCTGTGGCAGTAATGATGCGTGTTGAGCACACCGTCAATACATTTAGCCTTGGGAAGTGTCTGGATGATTTAGTTAATGTCACTAAGAGTGCCCAAGGTGGAGGGGTACAGGACAACATGCCTATGATGGCTGTGGATTTTGGTAAGTACGGGAGTAACTCCTGGAACTGGTATGTGAAAGCCAATGATAATGTCAAAAAAGCG
This sequence comes from Cycloclasticus sp. symbiont of Poecilosclerida sp. M, assembly GCA_002101225.1. Lineage (GTDB taxonomy): Bacteria > Pseudomonadota > Gammaproteobacteria > Methylococcales > Cycloclasticaceae > Cycloclasticus. Next base: position 1,633 of record LWTN01000091.1, read on the forward strand.
GCAATAAGGGATTCCAAGGATGCACTTCAGGTTATTCTCAAGAACAAGATGAGCTTTGAAGACTGGGAGGATACCTTCACCAGAGTCACCGGAGATAAGGTTAATGCTGGCTACATGGCAGCTGTGCAGCGTACCATTGCCAGTAGAGCAGAGTGTCTTGTTTTGATGGGAGGAGGTGATTTTCAGGAGTTGGTATTAAGGGACTATTTGGAGTTCCATTTTGACGACAAGATTAGGTGTGTACACTTTGTATGTGTTGATAACGAAAGAAAGCTCAGAAACTTGATAGATAGGAATAATGCCTGATAGCTATAGGCTAGCCATAGCTATATAGCTACTAGCTAGCTATAATTATTATATACACAATAATTATAGGGGAAATAATGCGGTAGGTCAGGCTGTGCAACTAGCTAGATAGCAAAATGTAGACTGTTGCATGCAACAACCGACTTTATGCTAAATCACACGTGACCTTAGCTAGCTACATGAAGTAGCTAGCTATATCGAGTTTACATTTCGCCATCTAGCTTACTATGACAATATTATGGAGAATTGCATGCACTCAATTCCTACATCAAGCCTGTTCTCCGCCAAAATGATTACCCATTTTGGAAGGCCAGAAGAGGAGGTGCTCCAGACACCTGTGGAGTATGTTCTTACTCTGCAAGACCGCTTGGAGCGGGTGCATGGATTCGCTCTGGCTCATCTGCTGGAGATGTCTGCCAAAATGAAGGACCGTATAGCTAATGTGATTAAAATATTACGCAAATGTTGTTTAATAAGATGGGGACCTGTCACGAAAAATATGGCCCCCGTAAAATCCGGCCCCCCCGGACCAAAAATGTCTGTCTGCCCCGAACAAATTCGGTCCCCCTGAAT
>LWTN01000092.1 GCA_002101225.1 Cycloclasticus sp. symbiont of Poecilosclerida sp. M
CAACTTCACTATATCGGTGGTGCCTCGAAGAACCGCGTACATGAGGACTGTCGAACCATCCTCATCATGAGGGTCCACTTTAACTTTTTTGTCCAGCAACAACTTCACCATATCGGAGGTTCCACGACTAGCAGCGTACATGAGGACTGTCATGTCGTTCGTATCTCGAGCATTTACGTCTGCTTCTGCATTCAGAAGCAACGCTACGATATCGATGTTTCCTCGAAGAATCGCATGTATGAGAGGCGTCACGTTACTGTGGTTCTTAGCACCCACGTCTGCACCTGCTTCCAGCAACAGTGAAACGATTTCGGGTCGATTACCTTCAGCTGCGCACATGAGAGCAGATATTCTGCTCTCGTTCTGGTAGTTCACATCCACTCCCATGTCAATCATTCGTTTGACGAGATCGATTTTTTCGTTATAACACGCATTAATCAGGTCGGTATGACAAGCTAAATCTTCTAGTTTACAAGCGGTTTCTGTAACTTTTGCGTTTCCACAACCAATTTCACTCCGCGAATGACTCTTTTCTCCCATGTTAGCTGAATGTTAATTTAAAGAGACCTGAATTTGGCAAAATCAATTTTCGAGACTTCATAATTTCAGACCGAGTTCTCGAGTAGCCGAACAATTTCAGTTTTACCTCTGTCTCGAGCGCACATGAGAGTTGGACTTGTTCTCTACAGACATGTCTGCACCTGCTTCCAGCAACGAAACGATTTCGAGTTGTTTACCTTCGGCTGTGCAGAGAGCATTATCGCTCTCGGTCTGAAAGTTCACTGCCCGCATCTCGTATTCGTTGGGCGAGATCGAGATTGTCGTTATAACATGCAGCCTAGTGTGTAACAAGCCGAATCTACTCGTTTACACGCGGTTTCTGTAACTTTTGCGTTTCCGTAACCAATTTCACTCCGCGAATCACTCTTTTCTCCCATGTCAGCTTAGCGTTGTGGAGACTTGATTTGGCAAAATCAGTTGTCGAGACTATTTCATAGAAATAATTTCAGACCGAGTTCTCGAGTAGCCGAACAATTTCAGTTTTATCGCCGTCTCGAGCGTACATAAGAGCAGTATAGTTCGACTTCTTTATATTCACGTCTGCACCTGCTTCCATCAACAACTGCACGATATCGATGTTTCCTCGAAGAAACGCGTGTATGAGGGCGGTCCAACCATACTTATCCTGAGAATCTACTTTAGGTTTTTTGTCCAAAACCATCTTCACCATATCGGCGGTTCTACGAGAAACAGCGTATATGAGGACTGTCACGTTGTACATATCTCTCGCATTTACGTCTGCTCCTGCATTCAGAAGCAACGCTACGATATCGAGTTTCCTAGAAGAATCGCATGTATGAGGGCTGTCGCACCATCCTCATCCTGAGAATCTACTTTAGCTTTTTTATCCAAAAGCATCTGCACAATATCGATGTTTCCTAGAAGAACCGCGTACATGAGAGCTGTCGCACCATACTTATCCTGAGAATCTACTTTAGGGTTTTTATCCAAAAGTATCTGCACTATATCGGCGGTTCCACATCTGACAGCGTACATGAGGACTGTCATGTCGTCTACATCTCGCGAATTTACGTCTGCACCTGCTTCCAGCAACAACTGCACGATATCGATGTTTCCACGAACAACCGAGTGTGTGAGAGACGTCACGTTTCTGTGGTTCTTTACATCCACTTTTGCACCCGATCTCAACAACAGCGAAGCGATTTCGAGTTGATTACCTTCAGCTGCGCACATGAGAGCATACATACCACTCGCGGTCTGGTAGTTCACATCTGCTCCCACGTCAAGTATTCGTTTGACGAGATCAAGATTGCCGATATAACACGCAGCCATAAGTATGATGTAACCAGCTGAATCTTCTCGTTTACACGTGGTTTCTGTAACTTTTGCGTTTCCGCAACCAATTTCACTCCGTGAATCACTCTTTTCTCCCATGTCAGCTGAACGTAAATTTAAAGAGACCTGAATTTATCAAAATCAATTTTCGAGACTATTTCATAGAAATAATTTCAAACTGTGAGCGAGTTCTCGAGTAGCCAAACAATTTCAGCGGTACTTTTGAATCGAGCGCGCATAAGAGCAGTGGGACTTGTTCTTTGCAAACACGGCTGCACCTGCTTTCAGCAACGAAACGATATCGATGTTTACATGAAGAACCGCGTGCATGAGAGCTGTTTCTCGTGGAACCGCCGATACGGTGAAGGTGATTTTTGTCCAAAACCATATTCACCGTGTCAGCGGTTCCACGAGAAACAGCGTAGAGGACTGTCATGTTGTTCGTATCTCGAGCATTTACGTCTGCTTCTGCATTCAGAAGCATCTGCACGACATCAGAAGTTCCTCGAATAACCGCGCGCATGAGAGCTGTGGGACTTGTTCTTTGCAAACACGGCTGCACCTGCTTTCAGCAACGAAACGATATCGATGTTTACATGAAGAACCGCGCGCATGAGAGCTGTTTCTCGTGGAACCGCCGATACGGTGAAGGTGATTTTTGTCCAAAACC
>LWTN01000093.1 GCA_002101225.1 Cycloclasticus sp. symbiont of Poecilosclerida sp. M
GTGCCAGCTGAAGAGACCATGTAGCCATGGCAATAAAGGAAGATAGCCAGTGCAAGCTGTATATAGTGTAGCTCAAATTAGCAGGAGCCTTTCTGGATACAAACTTGAGAAACCAAAGGTCAGATTGAGCCTATTCTTTGCATGCAGCTTCCAACCAATAAGGCCTTCACTGTAGCTGCTCTGAAACCCTGGATGCATTGGTATCTGGCATGCTATAGTGCTCATAAACAAAAAAAATGCTGCAATGGGGTCAATGTTGTGTTGTAAAGCACAGAGTAAGGAGTATGCAGAGCAAAAATCAACTGGCTGAGTCTGATAGTTCCTGAGCTTTAGTAGCAAAGACAAAATTGCTCATAGCATTGACAAGGAGTGGTTTTTTTATTCCTTTTCTGCTGTGTGAGGTAGTGTCGTGGTACTCTAAAATACATGATGTTGCTGCTCCAAACAGCTTTGAAGTTTGAGCTCCCTAGCAACCATGTGTGGGCGGCTGTGGTTTGTGGTGTGCCAGCACCCCACGGGTGTTTCAAAGTGGCATTCACGTATAATTAAAATTGATATTCATCACTTCCGGTATACTACAAAATTTCAAGCGAATGATGAGTTTGGAGAGACAGCTGGCCAACTTGGGATGGGTGATGACTTTCTCCATAGCATTGACGTCTGGTAAGGCCCTGTGAGCTCCTGTGTAATGTAAGAGATAAGCATAGTTTTATAGTTTCGCCTTTTACCTTCTATATCCTTCCCAAGGATATGTTTGTGGAGTTTGTCAAGTCCAAATGTGGTCCCTCTAAGGTTACTATCCCCATCTTTCTGCATCTAATATCCAAAATAGTTTATTTTTGTTTTACTTTTTCTAGTACTAACCTTCCGCAGAAGTGGTAACGTATCACAAGATTGAAGTTGCCAGTTGTGGGCGCCTTTCCACTTCGGCAAAAAGGATAGGGAAGTCGAAAGTGAACCCGTTATGCGCGACTAAAACTGAAGTAAAGGTAATGTTATAGAAATTGATATATGTACTACACTCTAATTATGTGTACCAGGGTAATGAGGGGTGTCCGTGGCCTCGTTGATGTACTTGGTGGTGGCAACAATCCAGTCCATGAAGAGGGGGAACACAACAGAGAAAGGCCTCTCACTTCTGAGCATGGAAGTAGTGATTCCTGTAATCCTGGTAACTATACATAAAGATCATTATAATGAGTACTTATACGTAGGTAGCCTTGAATGTACATACCAGCTGCTGGGATGCGTAGGGATGTCTTCACAAGGCTTGAGAAAGTTGGTGCTTCGAGTGGCACAGGACAAGCTACAACCTTTGCAGCTATATCAGTGATATGCTCCTTGTAGACACTGAACCCTGTTGTCTCGCAATCGTAGAAAATCAGAAGAGGGTGTGCATCATCATTGCTATCCTCATCATCATCATCTACGAATTGGTCATCAACTCCAGGATCAATGTTGTCATCAAGGTTAGCAGGTGTAACTTCCTGTGTCGCACTCTCATCTCCGTGGCCATCCCCCACATACTCTCCAACCACACCTCCAGCTCCACGAATCGTCTCCATATACACCTTCTCCTTCTCATATCGTGCCTTCTTTGCTTTCTTCTGCAGGTTCCTGTAAGAACGTACTCACTTTTGGTCTAATCTGAGCATTGCTGTACCGCTTGTGAAGATTGTCCTTGGTTGATGCCTTCTGTCTCTTTTTCTCCCACACTGCCTGTTCCTGTAAAATGGAACTGGCCGAAGCTGCTGGGATGTCCACACCCATTGAGATCAGGCAGAAAACTCTCCACACTGGACCCAGATTCTTATAACAAAACTGTTGTAAGTCACTATTATTATTTGGGAGTTTATACAGTACCTTGTGACAGATTGCCATGTTGGTCTTACAGACGTAATGTGTGTGACCCAAGTCTGTCCTCTTTCCTCTGTAGAGGAGAGCTAGCCCATGGAAGCCTTCCACGGCATTTGTTGTCAATCTGCCGTGGTCGGAAATGTAGTCCTGTGGACGAGCAGCCATTGCCTCTAATAGGCTTTTGAAACTGCCTCAGAGAAGGACTTGAGGGGGTCATCAGTCTCCTGAATCATGTCTGATGATATCAGATTGCTCAGTGATGCCTTGCAGTGCCCTAAAAACGATTCAGACATTCGCTTGCAGTGAAAGCTGTGTGCCCGGCACTACGATTGGAAAGGGTAAGTTACATCAAGAGACTACGTATTTGTACCTCACACTTGTTCTTCTTCAGCTTTTCCAACTCTGTGAAGATTCTTGGCGCAATGATTGGAACAGTATGTTATTGTTCCCTCAGGGAAGTGGCGACAGAAGATGGCATTTGTCGATGAGTCCTTGTCGGTGATTATCTCACTGATGAGAAAACCAGCTGACTTCGCCTTTTGTAGGACCTCATCAAACATGTCACTTTCTGCGCCTCCCGCTGTACCTTCCCAGTTATGCCCTGGTCCCCGTTTGGTTCTGTGGGTAAACCAGGCTACACCTCCCCCGTAGTAGTCGTGGATTGTGGCTGACGAATT
>LWTN01000094.1 GCA_002101225.1 Cycloclasticus sp. symbiont of Poecilosclerida sp. M
GTTTCATTTACGTCAAAGTTAGAGTCTATCAATAGTTTTACTATTTCGAGACTACCGCTAACAACAGCGTATAGCAGCGTTGTCCTACAGTTCTCGCGTGCTCTAACGTCGGCTCCAGAGTCAACCAACATCTTCACTATTTCGTAACTCTTGCCTTCAATAGCGTACATAATTGTCGCCTTTTGCTCCTCATCTCGTGCATTCACGTCGGACTTGGGAAGTAGTATCTTCACAATGTCGAGACAACCTTTCTGAGCAGCACACATGAGAGTCGTTTCTCCTCTATTGTCTGGAGCTCTCACATCAGACTTGGGAAGTAGTAGGCTCACCATATCGAAATTCTTGCTAATAACAGCTAACATGAGCGACGTCTGGCCATACCGCATTTCCTTTACTATTTCGTCGTGTGAGTTCAGCATCGAACGTACAAGTTCTATGTCGCCTTGGATAATCGCATCGAAAAAATCGTTTGCTTGAGAGTCCATTGTGAGGTATATGTGTTTTACATAGAACTTTATTTACGAAAACAATTTTATCGAAACTCGTCGCTCTAGACGTTTCGACGAGAGTTTCTTCCTCGGAGAGCTTTCTAAAGATTTAATCGTTCGACGCCGACGTCGTAACTATTTCACAGAAATAATAACGGTGGGCGCGTATGCGGACTACCAGGTTGGTCTAAAATAACGAGTCTACGCTCTGAGTAAAAGTGTAATTTCTCTGCAGATTACCGCGGTTCCGTACTCACAGGCCGTCTGCCGGTCTGACTCTGTGGGTTTCACGCGACCGAGAACTGCCTTCACCAAGTCGAGGTTCTTTGTTCGAATGGCATAAAAGATAGCCGTCTCGTTGTTGCAATTTCTAAGGCCCACATTCACGTGTGGAAGAGAGACCAAGTGTTCGGCTACTTGTAGACGACCACGACGACAAGCGTCCATGAGCGGAGTCATGCGCCGCTGGTCAACAATATTCACATCTATACTTTTCTGCTCTAACAGGAGACGAACGGTGCCAATCTTTCCTGCGGAGCACGCCACCGAAAGAGGAGACTTTCCTTCTGAGCACTGTTTATTTGGATCCGCTCCGTACTTCAGCAGAAGGCGAACGATCTCGAGGTAATCAAATGCGCAGATTGTAGCTAGTACACTCGATGTATTTGGGTCTACGGAAGAGTCTAACAACAGTTTTACCATTTCGAGATTACCGCGATTAAAAGCGTATTGCAGCGTTGTCTTACCGTTTTCGCACACTTTAACGTCGGCTCCAGAATCAAGCAACATCTTCACTATTTCGTAACTATCGTTTTCAATTGCGTACATAATTGTCGTCTTTTTATTCGAGTCTTGTGCATTCACGTCTGACTTGGGGAGCAGTATCTTCACAATGTCGAGATAATCTTTAGCAAGACGCGCGAGAGTCGTTTCTACACCCTTGTTTTGAGCTCCCTCGTCGGACTTGAGAAGCAGTATGCTCGCTACATTAAGTTTGTTGCCAATAATAGCTATCATGAGCGACGTCTGGCCATACAGCCTTTCCTTTAATATTCCGTCGTGCGAGTTCAGCATCGAACGTACAAGTTCCACGTCTCCGAATAAAATCGCATCGAAAAAATTGTTTTTAGCGCGAGAGTCCATTGGTGAGGTACGTGTTAGTACATATTACAAATAACTTTTTAAAAAATCAATTTTATCGAAACCTGTCGCTCTAGACGTTTCGACGAGAGTTTCTTCCTCGGAGAGCTTTCTAAAGATTTAATCGTTCGACGCCGTCGTAACTATTTCACAGAAATAATAACGGTGGGAGCGTATGCGGACTACTAGGTCGGTCTAAAAGAGTTGTACGAGTGATATCCAAGTCTACGCTCGGAGTAAAGGTGCAATTTCTTTGCAGATTTCCTCGGTTCCGTACTCACAGGCCGTCTGCAGGTCTGACTCTGTAGGTTTCACGCGACCGAGAACTGCCTTCACCAAGTCGAGGTTCTTTGTTTGAATGGAACACGAGATAGCCGTCTCGTTGTTGCAATTTCTAAAGTCCACATTCACGTGTGGAAGAGAGACCAAGTGTTCGACTACTCGTAGACGATCACGACGACAAGCGTTCATAAGTGGAGACATGAACCGCCGGCCAACAATATTCACATCTATACCTTTCTGCTCCAACAGCAGACAAACGGTGCTCGTGCTTCCTGCGGAGCATGCCATCGAAAGAGGAGATACTCCGTCTGAGCACTGTTTAGTTGGATCCGCTCCGTACTCCAACAGAAGGCGAACGATCTCGCGATAATTATATGCGCAGGCTGTAACTAGTATGGTTGTGTACATGTTCATCGCAGTTGGGTCGGCTCCAGCTTTCACTAGCTCACATATCAATCTTAAAGAATATAAACCAAAAGAGTCCAACATTACGGATCTTCCTACGGGAATCGTTTCATTTACGTCAAAGTTAGAGTCTATCAATAGTTTTACTATTTCGAGACTACCGCTAACAACAGCGTATAGCAGCGTTGTCCTACAGTTCTCGCGTGCTCTAACGTCGGCTCCAGAGTCAACCA
>LWTN01000095.1 GCA_002101225.1 Cycloclasticus sp. symbiont of Poecilosclerida sp. M
CTAGCCTGGCCTGATCATGGAGTACCCACCAATGCCATCTCCATGGTCAACTTCATCAAGAGAGTGAGGAAGACACACCCTTACAACAAGCAGGACTCCCTCCTGGTGCACTGCAGTGCTGGTGTGGGCAGGACAGGCACCTTCATCACACTGGACTCCATGTTGGAGAGGATAAAGGCTGAGAACACCATCAACATTTACGAGTTTGTTGATAACTTGAGGAAGCAGAGGGTTCTCATGGTTCAGACTGTAGTAAGTACCAGTGCTACTATAGTATGGTACATAGTACAGCTATTTTGTATAGGAAAGGAACAGCCAGTACCAAAATAATGTAGATCTCATTCACCTCATCACTTGCTTTATAGCTACTTCTTTGGTTTGTATTTTAGACACAGTATATCTTCATCCATGATGCACTGGATGAGCTGATCACATGTGGGGAGACTGAAATAGCCGCTGCAAACATGAGGATCGTCACTGGTAAGCTAGGGAGAGTGGCCCCAGGAAGGAGCACAACAGGCTTTGCAGTTCATAACGAGGTATGCAAATGATAGTTGTATCCTGCATCACATTATAAGCCATGGCTATTCAATGATGGAGTCCAACTCCACAGTATACGTAATATTGATATCTGCGTAATATTGATATCTGCGTAATATTGATGTAGATTCTTGGTAGAGTGACGAGTGATATTTTGAATCTTGATACGTCTGATGCCACCAGTGAACCCAACACACCCAAGAACCGCTACCAGGACAAGATACCATGTGAGGAAACTATATATCTTTAGCGGAGCTACATGCAGTTGTTGCACAACATACATTGAACTTGTTGCTGTTGCATGGTGTTGCAACGTGTTGTTATTTAGACAACCACACTCGTCTTCATCTGAGACCAGCTGCTGCACAGGGATCTGATTACATCAACGCCAGCTACATTGATGTAACTAATGTTTGTAGCACTGATGACCCTTTACCATAATTATGTATTACCACTAGGGCTATAGACAGCAAGGAGCATACATTGCCACTCAAGGGCCACTCCCACACACTGTCAATGACTTCTGGAGGATGATCTGGGAACGCGAAGTGAAGTGTATCATCATGCTGTGCAAGACTGAAGAGAAAAACATTGTAACAGAGTAAGAGATCCTAACTGAATTTAGCACTACACTTATTATTATAGGAGGTGTGTCATCACTATTGGCCTAGAGGCCAGGGAAGCAGTGAGAACTATGGCAAGTACGCAGTCACCCTCACCTTACAAGAGATCTGCAGTGACTATGTGGTCAGGAAGATGGAGGTCACTGAGAGCCAGTCAAGGATATCTCTCGGCCCAGCTAGTTTGACTGTGATGCAGTTCCAATACTTGAAGTGGCCAGAAGATGGTGTGCCTCAGTCCACCACTGGAGTGCTGGAGGTAGCTAACCTGGTCCAGAAGGTGCAGATGGGATCTGGGAACAAGCCTATTGTAGTCATGTGCAAGTGAGTCACAAGATGAGTCATTTGTTGGAGACGAGTTGTGCAGCTGTGGAGTGATGTAATGATGTGGTGTTTATTGTGTGTGTAGTGATGGAGTGGGGAGGACTGGAGCGTTCATTTCCACACATGCTGAGATGGAGAGGATGAAGGCAGAGACTGTGGTAGACTTGTTCCAGTTCATCAAGGCTGCACGAACACAGAGGAAAGGACTTGTGTCAAATGAGGTGAGACCAATAGACCAAATTGGTAATAGTTGTCTCCTTGGTCCACCATCTCACATGTGTGCACTGGTGAACTCTATTTGTCTCCTTTCTATCATGCAGGATCAGTACGAGTTTTGCCATCATGTGTTGGCTGATTTCCTGGATGGATTTGACACTTACGCCAACTTCAAAGAGATCATATAGCTTAGTAATTTATTTAAACCTTTTACTTAAACACTTTACATACTGTTGCTAAATTGGGTATAGCAATGAGCGACTACCTAAATGTGTGAACACTTTTATAGCTGAGTGTTAGACCATTTTTAATATCAAGGATAAAGTGAATCCTCATTAGTGAATGTGAGTAGCTAGACAGAGGACATACAGGAATCCTTGCAAAATGGAAAGAGATTGTACAACTTCAAACCATACCTCTCCCACACATTCCACTAAGAGGGAAAGTTGTTTGGCCGTAGCCAATACGCAACAGTAGCCCCAGGTTAGGCTAATGGGTGTGTGCACACATAGCTATTCCACTTGCTTGGCTGTGTAGCCAACAGTAGCCCCACCCCCATGGAGGTTAGGCTAATGGGTGTGTGCACATATAGCTATTCCACTTGCTTGGCTGTGTAGCCAACAGTAGCCCTATCCCCAGGTTAGGCTATTGGACACCATGAATTAGAAGAAGTTGTCAAATAGCACATCCTAAAATGCTGAGTCAAGGTTGGACATTTGATCGATACAGTCATGTGAGCCGGCTAGAAGCTATCAAAGGAATATCAAAGGAAAGTGGGGAATTAAAAGTAAACATCTTGTGTTTCTATAGGAGTCATTTGACATGCAGTGCAATGATATTATAGTACATGATGACTATATACTGTGTATGTGTATGACTTCAGCTAATGCCATCCTGTTGTGGCACAATTAAGTAAAGCCAGAAAAGCTTCTACTGCCCACAACA
>LWTN01000096.1 GCA_002101225.1 Cycloclasticus sp. symbiont of Poecilosclerida sp. M
ATAGAAAAGTACCGAATAAGTTCTCTAAATTTCTTTTCGGAAAGGCGGGAACGGTGCGCATACTTGTTTTTTATAGTCATAACAAAACCTTAGCATGATAATACTCATGCTTAACTTGTCATGACCCAAAAACAATATGGGTGGTGGTAACCTTAATTACGTCAATCGCATCGGTTGGGCAAGCGCAAGCGGGTTGGCAAGACTTGCTTAATAGCGCGGTGGATGGGCCTGACATCTAATGAAAAAGTAACGTCTCAAGCCGCCTCAGTGCTATCTAATAGCGAGGTGTCTGCGGGCTTAAAAGAAGCGCTGGCGAACGGGGTGGAATCGGCTATCAATACGCTCGGTAAATCAGGTGGTTTTATGGGTAACTCTTTGGTGCAAATTCCTGTGCCAGATTCTTTATCTTTTGTTGAAAAAACGGCGCGTAGCCTGGGGCAGGAAAAACATGTGGATGAATTTGTAAACACCATGAACCATTCAGCAGAACAAGCCGTGCCAGAGGCGGCAACATTGTTGGCCAATGCGATTAGGGCTATGTCTGTAGAGGACGCGATGAAAATACTCAATGGTCCGGATGATGCGGCAACGCAGTACTTTAGAAAAACATCCGAAGCAAAGCTGGCTGAACGTTTCCGTCCTATCGTAGAGCAGGCGACCAATAAAGTGGGTGTGACCTCTGCATACAAAAACCTAACCGCACAAGCACTTCCAACGCTCGCCAGTTTTGGCGCTAGTTCAGAAAGCTTAGATGTAGATAGTTATGTAACGAATAAGGCGTTAGACGGGCTGTTTACCTATATCGCACTAGAAGAGAAAAATATTCGAGAAACCCCCGCTGCAAGGGCGACAGATTTATTGAAGAAAGTTTTTTCTCAGTAGTAAATCTAGATTTCGTAATCCACTAATTGCCGGTCAGACGCCAATGTGCCGATAAGCTCTTTAACCTTTATGTGTTCTGGGTGGTTTTGATAGAGCTCTAAGTCTTCTCTTGTTTTAAACGCCGAATAAAGTGCTAGTTCAGCCGAAAATTCAGCTTGGCTAAAATCAAACCCAACTTCGATTGCTTTAATGCATGAAATAAGCGGTTTAAGTGCTTCTAGCCTTGTCTTTATAAGCTCAGCGTTTTCTTGCTTTGATCGCCCATCGGCGTGTTCGTGTAGCGTCCAAAAAACAATGTGTTTAATCATGAGTAATTCTCGTTTATGGAGATACTTAAAGTAAGTTAGTGTGAGAGACCTCAGCATAACTACTGCGCTTTTTCGCCAATTTTTGTCTTGCCTATGCTCGTTACGTTATGCGGTGGTCTCTGTGAGTTAGATTGTATCTTAATCACTGGCTAGAGTTAGCTAACAATACCTGAGTATCAAAGTGAGACCTTATTTATAATGATGATATGCACGATTTAGAATCTACAAAAATTTTATCTGCCATCGTTCTCTCGGGTGGTCAATCGCGCCGTATGCAGGGCGTGGATAAGGGTTTAATAAAGCTCGGCGGTAAACCCATGATTAGTTATGTATTAGAGAGCCTCAGTCAGCACATGAGCGAAATTAGCATAAGCACCAACAGCAAAGAGGCAGCATACCAACAGTTAGGGTATCCCTTGGTGGTAGATGAACTCGTGGGTAATATTGGGCCATTAGCAGGTATACACGCAGGCCTGAGTATCACCACTACAGAACGATTATTAGTTGTGCCGTGCGATACGCCGTTTCTAGATATAAAGCTCGCTCAGCGGCTAATAAATGCCATGGAGCAAGATAATGCACGCATTGCCGTGGCACACGATGGCGAACGTCTGCAAACCACCTTTGCGGTTATAGAAACGAGCAAGCGCGATAGCTTAACTGTCTATCTTAAACGAGGTGGCCGACGTTTAATCACGTGGTACAAAGAAGAAGGCGCGGTAGAAGTCGATTGTTCAGATGTTAAAGAGAGCTTTTTTAATGTCAATACGATGGGGGATATTGAAGTGGCCGAGGAAGAATCGAAGTTCAGAGGTAAATGACTAAAGAGTTTCTAACGCCAAGCTCACCGGCGCGCGCCGCTTTTGGCGCGTCCGAGTGAGCGGGAGCGAACGCCTTGAGCGCCATGTTAGGCGCGGCCCCTGACTTCTTTTGATGCGATTTCTCTTGCCTTTGACAATTGTGTTTTCAATTCCTGCGGAAGCTCAATATGGATAACTTGCACATCTAATGGCAACCGTCCTTTTTTTTGTTCTTTTAATGCAAACTCCGCCATATCAGGTTCCGTTAGCAGCATTAACTTGGTTTTAGCCGAAACCAATGCCAACATTAAACAGTCTGCTCGTAATTTCGATTTCTTTCCCGATGCGACACTTCCGCGGTGTGTGTATGCAGATGCAGTGGATACATTGCCAATAATTACTTTATTTTCACTGACTGCATCAAACGCAAAATTTCCACGCCCCTGCATTTTCACTTTTTCTTCCGAAAATGCACATCCGTACTTTTCTGGTAGCCAGTGGTTAACTATCCATAATTCACATTTTTTCTGAACGTGCGTTGAAGCCATTTATATACGCCTAACGTTTTAAGTAAGACGCGCGCGTCTCTTCGCGCGTCGTACTTGACTTTTTTGTTATGCTATTGGGTCTTGGCAACTGCCTCTTCTTGAATCGCCATGAATTTTTTTCGGAATTCAATCGGGCTAGCGATTCCAGGGACGGGAGCTTGCGGATTACCAGCACCCGATAC
>LWTN01000097.1 GCA_002101225.1 Cycloclasticus sp. symbiont of Poecilosclerida sp. M
AATTCACTCCAGATGGAATATAGTACAGTATCCTTCTCTCACAATCCCACAACTTTCACTCACTCACCATCTTCGTCCAGGATGATAACTCTTGTCATTGGGCCTGTGACATTGACCCTTGGGTCATCAGGGATGACCTCTTCATCGAGGATCAGATAGAAGGACTCCTCTAGTTCGAGTGGTATGTCGTCATCGATGACTGAATCGCTTGTGAAGCATGCACTCAAGTTGCCTGCAGGGATCTCCAGACTCGTGGGCACTCCAGCTGGGTCGTAGTCTAAAGGGATTGGGTGTGTCATATGAAACATGATCTGCCAAAGAGGCATTCATTTGTATGTAGGGCTAGGGCTAGGGCTAGGGCTAGTACGTACTAGCTCATCCATGGAGGGGGGCTAAGATGGAGTAACAAAGTGAGCTGAATAGTATGGAAACTCAAAAGCATGATGAAATTTACAGGACTAAGATGGAGGAACTAGCCACTAGAGAAGCAAGCATAAGTGAAACTTGAAGATGATGAAAGAACTATGCACAAAGTGAACTGGAGAAGCAAACTTAAAGCATGGTGAAAGCATACTTGAGGTATAGTTCAATTTCACTTACTGAGGCATCACCAGCAACTTTGGATATTTGCACTACATAGCTGTTTCCTGTACTTATTATTCGGTCTTGCAATTTACTTGATGCACATACATACAATGGTTGTACTCACCACTGCCTTCAGTTGCAGAGCCGTCTGCGGTAGAGATGGTGACAATGACAGGTACAGCTGTCACTCTGTTCTTGACGACGCACATCATAAACTCCCCATCATCCTCCACCACTGTGACGTTGGGTCTTCCAAACATCACGGTCACAACTGAAAGAGGGAGAAATATGCCGTGAAACAGTTATGTGTACAGTGGGGACACAATCAGTTGGCTGCTGTACAGAGGCATACAGTGGAACCTGTGCCTGCTGTACAGAGGTGGCATGCTCATACAGTGGAAACTGTGTACATGCAGTGGCCACCCCTTGGGACACCACCAATAATTATTGGCTACTGCATTCTGATACAGTGAAACCTGTCTATAGTGGTCACCCTCGGGACCACCAAAAGTGGCTGTTTAATATAAAGAGGTGACATGTTGAAATGTACACTATAGACCACTTTGGGACTCAGGAAGCTGGCTGTTATAAAGAGGTGACCTGCTTATACAGTGACCTTTATAATGTCAGGTTCCACTGTACTAATAACTACCAACGGTAGTCTGAAGTATGTAGCTAGCTAATTTCGTATGTGCTAAAGGGATATACGTATAATTATTCTTACTATCAGTATCCAGTATGTTCACAGTCGTCTCGGTGATCATTCCAGGGAACACAAGATCCGTAGAACTGAGGATTTCGAATACAACGGTGTATGTCTCGACAGCTTCCAGTCCAACTTCATCATCATTTATGCCAAAGGAAATAAAGATGGAGTCCGAAGCGCCGGGGCCTGCCTCGAATGTCACTATAGTGTTAATGCCTTCTGCTGACACTGCAACGTCTGTTTGCTCGCTTGGTCCGCCGTATACTAAGACCGTGAAGGACTCATCTATGGAGTCAGATTTCACGATTTCGATCATTCCACTTCCGTCCTCTTCGTTGAATGTGTACGAATCCTCGGCAAACATCACCCTGATAACTGTTAAAAGATGACAAGAGAAAAGGTCAATGATTATAGACTACTTCAGGAATAGGCCACATAACTTCTCAGGAATTGAAAAAGTAGAACACACAAATTTAGGGCTACCATTCATTAAAGACACCACAGCCTCTTGATTTATTACTATACTGACCAGCTACCCAGCACATGGAATTGCATATGTAAGTATGTATGCAACTTCAAATGTTAAACTCGCAGTTCACACTTGATCTAAAGCCAAGGGCTTCTTACAAGTGAATCCGACTAACCTGAAGTTTCTTGGATGATGATCACAGCTTCTTCTGGGAGTAGCAGAATCTCACCGTCTTCGACAGGAGTGAGAACGGCTGTTAGGTTCTCAGGACCTTCTACATTCTCGTCCTCCAGAGCAGTGAACTCGATGCACTGTCGGCTGATGTCAGCATTGAAAACCAGGACAACTGTTTGGCTGATGTAATCAGCACCAGCTACATGGGAGTGGCAAGGAATGCAGGGTTAATGTGGCTTATGTGCATAGAGTGCAAGTTCTCAGGCCCAGTCTAGTCTAGTCTTGCGTAGCTCTAGCCCTAACACTAGCCATATATAGCCCTCCACAGCCCAGCCCAAGCCCTAGCCCTAGCCCCAGCCCAAGCCCTCGCCATCCATAGCCCCAACCCAAGCCTTGCCCAAGCCCTAGCCATCCATAGCCCCAACCCAAGCCTTGCCCAAGCCCTAGCCATCCATAGCCCCAACCCAAGCCCTAGGCTTTAGTCCTAGCCCCAGCCCTAGCCCCAGCCCTCCCTAGCCCCAGCCCTAGCCCTCCCTATGTACGCTTCAACCTCCACCCTCCCATTTAAGGCAGTATTGTACTATTATCTACTACACTAAGCTCCATACTTAGACCAGTGTACTACGTATATACGTTTATACACACACACCTTCTGCAGTTCCATCCATCAGCTGTAGAGTGACGTTCCTGGTAGTCCCCAGAGTGGGTGGAGGGAAGAGCACCACACACACCTCAATCGCTGAACTGTTGTCCTCAACCGTCACATACTCTGTCATCTCAAATCCAAACGTTGGCACTGAATGAGAAGACAACCAATGACACACTCACTACATACGTACATACATATGTACGTATACTAGAACAAGTGGC
>LWTN01000098.1 GCA_002101225.1 Cycloclasticus sp. symbiont of Poecilosclerida sp. M
CAACTTCCCCCCCAAACTGACCCAACTTCCCCCCCAAGAAATCTTCTGTTAAACCCAAAAAATTACTTCCCGGTGTGAGGAGTGATTGAAGTTTAAGTGTTTGTTAGGTCCTAAAATTTTTGGCTTTGCGCTCTGCGCGGGAGGAGGCACATCCCCTTCCCACACCCTCCCCCTCGCAGTGGCCGTATAAGGCCATGCGGTCCTTGACCTTCCCCCCCAAGGTGAAATTCCTAGATGAAACCCTCCATTCCTGTTGTCATTTGTTGTAATGCTTGACACATACATTCTACATTGATACAGGTGTGGAGGACAGTGAAGCAGAGGACAGTGAAGCAGAGGACAGTGAAGCGGAGGACAGAGAAGCGGGGGACACAGACTACAGTGAGGTACACATGACTATGGCCCTCCCTCATCCCATTTTTATCTTGCTATCGATGCTAAGATAATTTTGAAGTAGTCCCCTACAGAGGTCGGACATAGTTGACCTTTGAATGACCTTTGGCTATAATGAGCTTGAAAAATTACATTCCTTACGGATCACGTGATCCTTCAAAATATGGAAACTAGAGCTACTTCAACTGAAAGAAGTCTTAGTAGATAAACGCTACTCTTAGGAGATATAGCGCTGGTTAAGAGTATATAAGTACTAGAGTAGCTAAATCAAGTACGTGAGCTTCATGTGATCTAGATGGAATGCAGGGTAGTATAGTTGGGACAGGAAGATAAATGGTGCACACAAACAGCCTGCACTGCACACTCTACTTAGAATACCTTCATGCATCCTGTTCCTTGCCTTGAGAGAGACTCTGAGACTGAAGCTGAGGTCCCCATATCTGAGTAGTTTGGTAAGCTCTGCAGAGTTGCTCTAGTTTGAGAGCTTCCCTAGTGAGGCACTCTTTCCACACACACACACACAGCTGCCTCTTCCTGACAACTTCCTCTTTTTCCCCCTGTAGGTACAACCACCTGCTGCAAAGAATGCCAGAGGTTTGAAATATCCTTCATTGACTAGGGAGAGCATTACAAAGAAGGCCTTACGCCCGTTGCCAAAAACATTTCTCTCCTTACCCCTCTATGGCCATTGGTTTGGACTTGAGCTATATAACATCTTCTGCTCCATCGAACAGGACCTTCTATCCTCTACAGATAGCATAAAACTTGGACAGTACTCTCTATCCAAGTCGAAGTTGGAAGAAGTGAGTACCAAATTATATGCAGCTTGTAATACAACACATCATGCATATGATATTGAGAATGTGGTGGGTCGAGGGATGCCTCATTACGGGCCCCCGAAACCACTTGGACAGACACATGTGCTCCGCTGCTGCAGAGATTACTATTTGATGAGTTAACAAAAGGAATATTGATACCTCAAGGACTGACGCGCAATAAATACGGTACCCCTGAAACAGCAGATTGGTATGTTGCCAGATATCATAATGGCAAGCTATATCAGCCAATATCAGCCGTTGATGGGAAGCTGTTAGACATCAATCATGCTTCAAGAAGTTCCATTTTACACAGTGTAAACTGTCTTCATGTACGGCATGGTGTACATGACTGGCCACTCATGTTAGCTTTCCCTGCAACACCTGGGGAGGCCAAAATATGTTTACATATCCCTGTGGATGGGGCTATGTGGCATCAAGATGTTTTCACATCCACACTCTGGAATAAGTCTTTTTTGTGCACATTATATTATGGAATCCATACACTACTTGATTCTACGGATTGTGTAGATGTGCCAATGTCTTATAACATGCCACAAAAGGAACCGGATTCCTTGATGCCACTTAAAGACATTTCTGCAGTTGGTCCAAACAAAGTGAGTATTTTTCGTTCCGGAGACAGGGTCGTCAAGTACTTCGATACTGTGGCTACTGAACTGAATCCCAATGTAGACATCATAAGGAGTTTTTCTAACTTAACGAATGTGGTAGTTAATATGATCACAAAAACCAAAAAATCCAGCAACTCTGTTACGATTACATCGCTGGTGACCATATTCCAACTTCCTTAGCCCAGTTCAAGGGTGCTTTAGAAACACTCGATAAGCTACATGAACAGAACTTGGTGCATGGTGACGTAAGATTGGCCAACATAATCTTCACAGAGACGACAAGTTACCTGCTAGACTTTGACATCGTGGGTCCAGAGAATGAGTTGTACCCAGCAGGGTTTGCCAAATTAGATGAAAGACACAAGAATGCCCCCCCCAAAAAGAACATGACCGCTATTCCATTGCATATATCATGAAGCTTGTATCACTTTCTCATCAGGAGATAGCCCTAGTCTCCCAAGTACCGAACATGGATGTCAGCCTGCAGGATATCATAACCACATTGACAGGGCTATGACCTAAGCGCTGGTCACCATTGGCTATCAGTCTCTGTTATACTTCACATGTACTTCACAATACAAAAATGTCTTAAATTTCCCCAATTTTGTGCAATTTTGTCATGTGTGGCTCCTTCAGTTGCATGACCTCAACAGCATGGGTGTCAGGGACCCGAATTTTGTTGCATATTAATCAGCCTGTTCGTACGAACCGGAAGATCATCAATATGAATCCCCTTGACCCCCACAGGGGGGTGTTCATGGGGGTACCTGGTGGGGTCAGTTTATAATTGGTGGCCAATGGGGGGGGTAACCTCTGCAAGGCTATCTCGGGGAGCATGGGTGTCAGGGACCCGAATTTTGTTGCATATTAATCAGCCCGTTCGTACGAACCAGAAGATCATCAATAGATGGATTATATTCTCTTGCAGGATAGTTACCAGTTGAAAGCATGAAGTGCTAACATACAAGAAAACAGAAGCATCCAATTAAAATTGAG
>LWTN01000099.1 GCA_002101225.1 Cycloclasticus sp. symbiont of Poecilosclerida sp. M
CTGGCCTTTTATAGAAAGCACTGTGGGGAAGACAGCAATGGGTTTGGGATTGATCGTGAATATCATTATAGGCGCCTATAATGATATTCATGATCAATCACCCACCATGTACCTATAAATTACACCCTTCAGATACTAAAACTGCACCTTAAAGGAGTAATACGTTGACTACACCCCATAAAACAACCCTATAGTGTGTTATTTAACACCGCATATTTAACAGTGTATGCATTAGAACAGAGAAAGGATACTAGAATCATGCCATTCTGGAGTGGAATATCTATACAGCTAGCCATAGCTAAGAGCTATCCTGTGGTGCAGCAATGGAAAACTCATTTTGCATGCAGGAAGCCACTTAGGAAGAGATAAAACCTTGGAGAAAATATGAAGTCGTTTCTTCTGAATGTGGATATCCGGAACTTTGTGCAAAGGTGCGACAGATGCCAGAGAAATAACCCTGCATTGACTTGAAGTTGGACATTGTGGTTAAACACTTTCCACCCACCATACTCATACTTAGACCACTTTTCCACAAAATCTTCGATAATTATTATTTTTAAAAAGTTGATCACTGTCTGGGGTAGGACTTTGTCTCTCTTTACCAATGTCACCTGGACGTCTGAAGACGTCAAGTTTGAGATCATTAACACAATGGTTATATAAGGGATGTCTTTTAGGCATCACTTTTGTTAACCTCTGAACAGCATGGAATATGTCCAAACGGACAATGACATCTTGTCCAAAATTTGCTGCAGTTTTGACCTCTGCTGACAACAATTGTCAACAAATATTATAATAGGCTGATGTATCCTAGTCTGAAGATGCGTGAGCATTGCGGTTATTTCATCGAAACCAGTAGATTTGGTAAATTGCCACATTACAATTTGGCCAATTTCATTTAACACAATATATAGGGTAATCCATTTTCCATCTGAACGTTTATAACCAATGTTAGATGCTACCTTAAAGGTATGGTCAAGCGATATATACTTAGTAACAGGAATTGAATTCATTTCTGAGTTGTAAAAGTCCCTCTCAGGAAATTTGCTACAATACAGTAATATTTTTAGATGGAAATGGGAGCTTAATAGAATTTAGTTCCTTACTCTCCTCCATTGAATCAGCTGCATTGGATTGTAACTCTTTGGGTAGTGTGTTAATCAGCTGAATGATGAGTGTGGCAACTAGTTGCTGTCTCATTCTCTGAATGTGATGTTCTATTCCTAGGATCGAAAGTCCTTCACGGAAAAGCAGTATAATCATGTTGGCAAAGAGCCTGGTGAATCCAGTACGATGCAATAGAATAAAGGGTATATATATGGAGTTAATTTTTCCGATTAACTGAGGATTAGTTGCCGAAAGGGCATGCCCATGTTCACAGTGATACATTGGAGAAATTAAAATCAGTGTTATCTATACAGTGAAGAAGACGTGGTTCCATGCTATGTGATTGACCCGTTCTCCAAAATTTAATTGATAACTTTCCAGTACATTCATCCTGGGTGCATACGTCAATACGTTCTCCAGGAAATTGAATTATTGGGTCCCAGAGCAAAATATAGCTGCCACTAACTTGTGTAATTGCAGGAGGTGAAAAAACGACACCAATTACACTTGAGTCACCTTCAGTTGCCCTGTATTAAAAATACTGATGGCTAGCACATCATTGTACTGCAACTACTAACCTCTTGATAACTCCTTCAATATAGTGTGTCCATGTTTTGGGTATTTCCACACCACCCACATATTTTATGGAGACGAATAGAACCAGTGTAAGGTAAAAGAATCCCATAGTAGGCCACCACTTGCACCATCTGATTCAGCTCTCTGCGCATGTGCCGCCCTGTGTAGCTAATAGCAACCGGTGTGACGTCTAACATAGGTGCGCATTAATTGAGTGCAAGCCGGTGTAGACTTTGGCAAAGCTTGGCACTCTACTGAGGTCGTAAATTGGTGAAAGCTTGGTGTTCACTAGCATTCTACTTTAACACTGACTATAATAAGTAAGTTGTTGTCTGTGTGTTACTCCTTTAAGCCCTATGTAGGGAGATCTAGTGCCAGGCCCCCTGTTCTTTGTTGAAGTAACCTGGTGTTCCATGCACAGGAAAGGGAGGGGGGTAGTCTCGGGTCAGCTTAGTCAATTGCATTACAGCTAATCTGAATCTGTACTTTCCCAAACCCGAACAACTACTTTAATGGTACGCTCCCGGTACCGGGATCATGAAATCTGACCTTTGGCTCCCGGTGACGGTCCACATGCACTATTGTACCACAATAGTCTGGCCTTGAGACTTGTTTGTTGTGTTGTAATTATTGTTTGCTTGTAGATGAGGGTATGAATGAGTCGCTGGAAGACAGCGACTATGGCACTAGGTCTGTGTCTGGAGTACCTAGCATTTCCTCTGCTTCTGCTGAGTCTAAGGTATTTTCTGACAGTGGTGATTGGTGTAATTACATTTTATGCAGAAACAGTTGATTGGGAGAGGGGAGTGTCTGGGACTACTAAATGTGGCAGCATTAACGATAAAAATGACTGCTCTATTGAGGCTGGTAATAATACTGGTTTCCTGGGTTCTATCAAAAGGGAGCATGATGCACATTATTGGAATATTGCAGTGTTATGCTATAATTATTTGCATGCAGAGAATATTTCTTTACAAGTTCGTCAGTTCATAGAAGAGAAAAGTTTATAGATCTGCTAAACAGCTCATTTGGCAGTGGAGGGATGACGTTTGGGCTGGACCAGAATCTTTCGTGCAATATTTAAAAAGGCAATGTATGGAGTTGCCCACGAAAACAGCTATTCTTTGTCCTGGGAAGCAGGACAATGGTTTGTACTTTTTTTTTTTTTTTTTTT
>LWTN01000100.1 GCA_002101225.1 Cycloclasticus sp. symbiont of Poecilosclerida sp. M
TAGCCATAATCACTAAACACTGCTGTGTGATTGTTGTATTACCAATGGACAAGGGCTAGGGTAGAGGGGCTGGGGGTGTCATCGTGAAAGAGTAACAGAGTTCCAACTTGAACTGGCGCAGGTTGGTTTTTACTTATCATTAAGTCGATGCACACCCTGTTCCTCCAGTTCCTGGTACTTCATCTAGTGCCTTTACCTGCAAGACTGGGCTGAGTCCATCTGGATATAAGAGGAGAGACAACAGCAACAGAAGGTTGGTTTTGATCCAGTTTGGTACTTTCTCCCTGTTTGTGGTCAGGTCCTTTCCTCAGCTATAGGCGCTGTTAGTGTGGGTGAGGCTTTCAAAAGAAACACACAAAGACTCCTACTAATCATGACGTATTACCGAAATAATATACAAAAGTATCCAGACAAATATCCTGTTTCCGAGAAATCTCGGAAAAACTGACACATGCGCGATCGCTGGATACCAGGCCCTTTTTTTTTCCCTGCGCGCATTCGCGGAAAGAGGGACTGGGGACGAGGTTAATGCTGCATCAGCCCTTTCGACATCTCGATGAGCTACGGAGACATACACTCAAGCTTACTCGGTATTCCTGCACCGTCCATCCGTCCCTAGCTGATGACATTCATCGACTGGAAGTCACAGAGAGGGAGAATCGTGATACTGAGAATGCTGAAGAGGTAAATGTAATGATAATGTCACTGAATGCAGAGTTTCCCCAGACGACAGGCGAGGAAGAAGAATGCGATTGGTCGCTGGCATCAAAGGCATACCCTGATCTTCTGGAAATGCCATCATTCATTGCACAACAACGTCAGGACTCAGTTTGCTGTGCAATCATTCACCTCAAGTGTAGACCCGAGTCATCTTCAGGGAAAACCAGCTGCAGGCTTACTCAGTCGTGTATGAGCACTCAGAGTCAGTCGGTCGCCTCTCAGGACGATTGTGTCTGGCACTGCAGGAACAGGAAAGTCGTGTCACTGCCACTGGAGACACCAGTCACTGGAGACTGCTGTCACTGACTGAATGCACTGGAGACACTGCACACACTGATGACACTGGAGACACTGCTCTCACTGGAGACACTGGAGACACTGTATGCTGGAGACACTGCTCTCTGGCCTCTCAGAGCATGAGAGCAGTGTCTCCTGTGACAGCAGTGTCTCCAGTGTCTCCGTGTCATCACAGTAGTAGTGTCTCCAGTGAGAGCAGTGTCTCTAGTGTGTGCAGTGGAGACACTGCATCATTTAAGAATGTAATAGTATATGGAGAATCAACCGAGTCGAGGTGGGGTTTAAAGTTAAAAGAAAAAATAATTATAAATCAAACATGCTCAAGTTTTTGTTGTTTGCAGGTAACACAAGTCAAATAGCAGCTACACTGCACTTTCTACATTGTTTATTGCGTATTATGCATGTACTTGGGCATCCTGAAGTCACAGGAGTCAGGGTCTGAGGGCATCAAGAAAGGCATCATGAGCCCCTGAATCTCCAAGAAAGAGCTGAATTACAGCCAAAGCAGAAGTTGTTGCTAGGCAACTGTGGAATTTAGAGGTGTTCCCTTTGAGCTCTCAAACTTGGTTGATCCTATACTGCGCCTTGAACTGCCGTACAGTAAATTGAATTCGGGTCCCTTTTCGACCATCACAAATAACTAATCATAAGAGGAAATAAGACAACACAAGGAGGTGGCAGGAAACCCCGACCATTTTCTATAGGTACCTGATTTTGGCAGTCAAATTTGAACTGGTCTGGGATAGTCAGATATACGCCTGGAATGAGTTAACAGCTGGAGGTCAAAGTCCCTCTATTATGATACTTTCCCCATGACAATAGAAGAAAGTAGTGGCTTACTAACATAAACAGAAAAAACCCTTTGAGTATAGGGAAACTTTAATTAAAATAGTAAAATGGTGGACTTTTTATGCCATCATAGCTAGTATAAGTGCTTTTAGTTTCTCAAATTTGTCCTGGTGGTAGGTAGATAGCTATGCTATAAAAAAGATACATGGTCCAATTCAACATGGAATGCTTATTTTGACTCAAAGTGGAATATATTATCTCGAGGGTTTTCGCGTAGCTGGTTACAAATATGGTCCACTGAATTGATTTCAGCTGCCAAAATTGGTCAACTTTACAACAATCCCCCAGTATGACTGTCACTAAACACCCAGTATGAAGGCTCCCTGTCACCCAGCATGAAGTCTCCCTGTCACTACACACCCAGTATGAAGGCTTTCTACCCCCACCAAAATATGAAGGCTCCCTGCTCCGGGCATGTAGGAGGGTAGGTCATGTGCGGTACATACAAGCATATGGTGGAGCCTCTCTTAGTGGACCCTCCGGGAAGTGGATAACCTCTCAACAATGGCCAAGCCACGAGGAATGCAACCTCCAAGAAGACTACTCACCCCAACAAAATATAGGACTAAGCAGCTAAATCAGCTACAGTAGGCATATGCACAACATCATATCCCATCCACAAGGAATCCTGGATTCCGACAGGATGGGATGCGAGAAGGGGGGCTGTTTCATGGTAATAGAGCTACTATAATGTAATCATGGTCATCTATGGCACGCACAAACCATACAAAGGTAGTAAATTCTATGACAAACGACTTCTTTACTCACAAAATTGATGGCTAATGTAGAAACACCATTCAATTATATAGCATGAACATTAAAAATACTAACATGGAATTACAGATTTGACTAACAGGAACCTGTTCCAAATTAAGCAACATGCCAGATTAATTATTTTGCTACAGATGAACTCTGAAATATATCCTACAACACCAGCTCTGTATCCACTGTGAAATGCAAAAAAGTTTGCTACACTGTACATTGCCAAATAACCAGCTAGCTGGCAAGATCATAATATTAATCTTGTCTAGCT
>LWTN01000101.1 GCA_002101225.1 Cycloclasticus sp. symbiont of Poecilosclerida sp. M
TGTGCTGCCTCAAGTCTAAACTCAGGGGTATATGTCGGTCTGCTTCTTCTCATCATGTGCTCACCTTGTATCTTGAAGTGAATAATATCACCTCTAATTAGGTGGCCAATTTAACTATGCCACTACAAAAAATATAATCGCGAATGTTGATAGAGTCTCGAACCCATTTTTTAAAGATTTCAGCGGGAATCATGAGCACCTGAATATCAGTTTGTGTAGAAGCGAAGGCAGGGTAGGCTGATTGGTTAACAATTGAGAAGATAGTCAAAATACAGCTCTCACCTTCTTGAACCTTGAATAGGGTGACCTCTTTGCCGCTGGTTCCCATTTTATACACCCGAATTTCGCCTGATAAGACGATAAAGAAGTGATCGCTACGCATGCCTTCATAAGCGAGTTGCATATCAGCGGGCAACTTTTTTATCGAGGCATTTTCAGCAACGGCATCAAGTAGCTCGTCATTCGCATCAGCGAAAAAGGGGGGGGGGTTTATAAGCTCTTTGTCAACAGCCATAGTGTGGGCAGCAAATACAAACGTTTTAATGGAGTAACATTTTTAATCCAACGACAACCAATATAACAGCAAAGGCCCGTTTTAATGCGCGCGTAGATAATTTATGCGCGAGGTGCACGCCTAAGGTCGTGGCAAAAAGGCTGCTCGCGCTGATGCCTAAAAAGGCCGGTATATTGATATAGCCGAGGTTGCCAGTGGGTAAGAATTTCGCCTGTAGGCCAATGATAATAAAACTGAGTGATCCGAAAGTCGCAATCGGAATGGCGCACGCGCTTCCAATAGCGATAGCTTTTTTCATTTGAACATTATGCCAAGCCATATAGGGGATAGTGAGTGTGCCGCCACCGATACCCACAAGGGTTGAAAACGATCCAATCACAGAACCAACGAAGCCTAAGGTGATTTTTTTGGGCAATTGACGGTGTGGCTTGGGCTTGATATTTAACGCCGTATTAATACCGTTGATGAGTAAGAATAAACCAAAAACACTGGCGAGCATTGAGCTACTCAGCAAGTGGGCTAAGTCAGCGCCAAACCACGCGCCGATGGCTATGCCAGGGGTCAAGGCATTGACAACCCTCCAATCGACAGCACCACGGCGATGCTGTGCTAAAACGGCAGAAGCCGAAGTGACAATGATTGTCGCAAGCGATGTAGCAACGGCTGTTTGCATGATTGTTTCGCTTGGCATACCATGAAGGCTCAATAGCCAGGCGAGGAAAGGTACGATGATGATGCCGCCACCTACGCCGAGTAGCCCTGAAATTACACCAGAAATTACACCGAATGGTAGACAGTATAAAAATATTTCGAGCAAAAGCTGACCATTTAACGATTGGAAGGGTTTTTAGTATAACGTACCCGAATCATACTAGATGAAGGTATATTTAGTCGGTGGGGCGGTGCGAGATGAATTACTTGAGTACCCCTATCAAGATAGCGATTACGTCGTGGTTGGAGCAACAGTAAAAGAAATGCTTGCCCAAGGCTTCCGTCAGATAGGCAAAGATTTTCCCGTTTTTTTACACCCGAAGACAAAGGCAGAATACGCGCTAGCACGTACAGAGCGAAAAGTAGGCGCCGGCTATAAAGGGTTTCAGGTTTTTGCCTCGCCTGAGGTGACTTTAGAAGAAGACCTGATGCGCCGCGACCTAACCATTAATGCCCTTGCAAAGGGAGATGAAGGCTTGGTCGATCCGTACGGTGGGGTCGCCGATTTAAAGACAAAAACTTTGCGCCACGTGTCTCCTGCTTTTAAAGAAGACCCTCTAAGGGTTATTCGCGTGGCCCGATTTGCGGCACGCTATGCGCATCTCGGGTTTTCCATTGCGGAAGAAACTCAAGCATTAATGGAAGAGATGGGCACAAGTGGCGAACTGGATGACTTAGTAGCAGAACGAGTATGGCAAGAGACAGTGCGGGCACTCGGCGAAAAAACGCCGCAAGAGTTTTTTAAAGTGCTAAGAAAATGTGGTGCGCTGAAGCTTATATTTCCTGAATTAGATGCTTTGTATGGCGTACCACAACCCGTTGAATACCATCCAGAAATTGACACGGGTGTTCACACGTTTATGGTGCTCGAGCAGGCGGCAAAGCTGTCGAAGAATGTGGTAGTACGTTTTGCAGCGCTTACACATGATCTGGGTAAAGCACTCACAAGACCTGAGCATTGGCCATCGCATAGGGGGCACGAAACAAAAGGGTTGGTGGCGTTAAAACAATTGACAACTCGCTTGCGCGTTCCTAACGAATTTGTAGATTTGGCCGCGAAGGTTATGGAGTTCCATACCCATTGCCACCGTGCTTTTGAGTTAAAGGCTGATACCTTACTCAAATTATTGGAATCATTAAACGCGTTCCAGCAGCCTAGAAAGCTGGATAACTTTTTATTGGCCTGTGAGGCAGATTCGAGGGGGCGACTTGGGCTAGAGGATGAGGAGTACCCACAAGCCCAGTGGGTTAAACAGGCCTATTTCGCCGCCTGTAGCGTACAGGCTGAAGAGTTTGTCAGCCAAGGGCTCACGGGCAAAAAGGTCGGCGTAGCCCTGCATAAAAAGCGTGTCGCAGAAATTCAGAAATTAAAACCCGTAGGTGTTTGATTTTGGCGCAATTAAGACCTTCAGTTTTGTACACCCTATTGATATTGGGTGGAATTTTGAGTGGACTAATGCTTATTTACGGCCTGTTTAATGACAGTGAAAAGTTCGAAGGTAATCGCTATGAAAATAGTTATGTAGAGTTTGACGGGAGACAATTAACACAGAAAGAACAAAGAGCGGTTACCGTATTAAAAAAGGGGCTGTCCTAGATAACTAGCCCAGTTTCTCTTTAACCCATTGATTCAGTTGCTTTAACTGACTCTTTGGATCACTGTTGTTAAATCGCCATTCACATTCTTTTAAAAAGCGATGAAAATGATCTT
>LWTN01000102.1 GCA_002101225.1 Cycloclasticus sp. symbiont of Poecilosclerida sp. M
ATCCACAGTGGAACCTCCCTAATCAGGACCTCCATAATGAGGACACCTCTATATCCACACTGGAACCTCAGGACACCTATATCCACACTGGAACCTCCGTAATGAGGACAGCTCTATATCCACACTGGAACCTCCATAATGAGGACACCTCTATATCCACAGTGGAACCTCCCTAATCAGGACCTCCATAATGAGGACACCTCTATATCCACACTGGAACCTCCATAATGAGGACACCTCTATATCCACAGTGGAACCTCCCTAATCAGGACCTCCATAATCAGGACACCTCTATATCCACAGTGGAACCTCCCTAATCATGCATTTACAAATACTTGAATGTGTGGTAACACAGCCATCTTATTTTGCTGTTTTCACTTAAAACAAGAACACGAGGCCTTGAATATACGTAGAGTTAGCTTTCTAAAGGTTCCTTCAATAGCGTATCCAGGATGAGTCCCATGTACAGATTTCTATCACCCTTTTCAAGATTACCACAGCCCACTCATCATGACTCTATACACCAGTGTTCAATTCAATATACCACAATTATGTCCACTCTATTCAAGACTTAAGACTAGTGGCATGTCTTATTCTATTCATGGAACAATAGCTTCAGTGGTTAGGGGGATATATCTGCAGTGTGAAGACCAACTTGAGACCAGCTTATTCTATTCACGGAACAATGGTTCTGAATCAGTGAATCAAGAAG
Organism: Cycloclasticus sp. symbiont of Poecilosclerida sp. M; assembly: GCA_002101225.1. GTDB lineage: Bacteria > Pseudomonadota > Gammaproteobacteria > Methylococcales > Cycloclasticaceae > Cycloclasticus. Next base: position 713 of record LWTN01000102.1, read on the forward strand.
ATGAGGCAGTGCATGACCAAACTTTTGAAAATTCCGCTATTATAGAGCACAGCCTCTGTGGCTCTAAAGCTCATGGGCACTCAGACAGCTGCCTTGTTGGGCTTGTTTCAATGTACCTATACATGCTATTTAGGGTTACAGCCTGAGGGCCAGATAACTTAATGTAGTGATGATGTTTCTGGCTATTTTGTTTTGTCAACATGGAAGTGAAGAGTTTGAAAGGGCACATTCCAATGTTCCATTTTGTGGGGGAGGCAGGCCAATTTGGAAGGCAGCTACCTACATCATTGCTTTCAGCTAACCAGCTTGCCTATATATAGCTGGAGGCAATGATGTAGGTAGCTAACCCTACATGTCTTTTTTGCGTATTCTTGAGTAACAAAGGAATCATAGTCACATGTAGGGACAGCAACGAAGGACTGCATTGTGGTGTATATATAATTATCAGTAACAAAGGAATCACAGTCACATGGAGAGACATTTGAATCAGCAACAAAGGACTGCATATAAGGAACAAAGGAAGAGGGACATTTTAATCAGCAACAATGATCACATGCCGAGGAAGCTATGCTTAACAGGCATTCAGGCGTAGATACGTACATACACTACAAAAAGCCGAGCATAAAATGGCTACGTATGAGACCATTTGATATCTGATATCCTACAGAAACTCGCTCTTGTCTCTATTTAAGGACAACCTCTCTAATTATCGGACCTCACATTCTAATACTACTGCGTCATGCCAGGGAAAAACAACAACACCGCTAATTATACAATCTTCTGATCAGAGATTTGAACTTGTTACGACCTTATATAGAAATGTAGTGAAATGAATCACTCTATATCTACACAAGCACGACCCTTGGGTTTCTATGGGGATAGAGTTTGACCCGACATTCCACAAAGATTAGTGTAACTAGCTCACTCAATACTCCCACAGGCCCTGGCCTTGCCAGGCACATTCCAGCATTTCCTGTTTTTAGGCAAAAATTGTACTCCAGGTGTGAAATCCCAGTGCCCAGAATTAACAAAGTTAGCTAGCTAGCTATATAATTATTGTGCTTTTCACTTCAGTTGTCCAGACTCCAAGAGCAAGGAGAAATGGTTCTGGTTTATTTGTGTAAAACTCTAACAAAAGAGATAAGTGGTTTAGGCCTCTTTTGCCCTGGACAACTGATGTGAATAGCACAATAGCTGGATCCAGCTGCAGTTTCTAGCTATGTATGTAGGTAGGTAGGGAGAGATCTCTTGCTCACTATTAAAGTATCTCACTTGAAACTGTCCAACTCACCTGGTCTGAGTCCCTTCCATCTCCTCCCCCTCCTGGTCGCTGTGAGGCCCCAGCTGTTGAGTGGTGGATGATATCTTGAACCTGTTGGGGCTGGCCTACACCCAGAGGTGTCAGCCCAAGCTCACTTGCCTCAGAGTAAATGCTAGACAGCTCCTCTAAACTCTGCTGTGTCATCTTTTGCTGCAACCCTAGAGTTAGAGGCTGCCTCTAAATGGCCCTTTCTTCAACAGTTTGTTTGGAAGTTGAGAGCCCTGCTTCAGCTTTGTCTTCTGTGGGACTTGTGGCTAAATGGAGGTGGGCTGTGTTTAGAATGCTGTGGGCTATATTTAGAGAATCTGTTCTATATTTAGTGGTGTATGTCTAATTAGAGAGAGTTTATATTTAGAGCTTCTTGTTGTTGAGCTTTTGGGTGCACTATAATTAGAGATAACCTTGTAGGATAATTCACTAGCACTGCTCTCAGTTCTTGTTCTCTACAGGAATAAAGGTCAGGTGGGGATTACATTGCCATGGCCAGTGTTACATGTTGCTAGCTATCACATTGGTGCCTTGTGCAGGTGCTGGTGGAGAAGGAGTGGATCTCTTGTGGACACAAGTTTTCTCAGGTACTTGTATTAGCTAGCTCTATCCCAGCTCATGTCCCAGCTTGCTAGCATAGCTCTATCCCAGCTTGCTAGCATAGCTTATGTCCCAGCTTATGTCCCAGCTGCTTGCTAGCATAGCTCTATCCCAGCTAGCTTATGTCCCAGCTTGCTAGCATAGCTCTATCCCAGCTTGCTAGCATAGCTTATGTCCCAGCTTATGTCCCAGCTGCTTGCTAGCATAGCTCTATCCCAGCTAGCTTATGTCCCAGCTTGCCAGCATAGCTCTATCCCAGCTAGCTCTGTCCCAGCTTGCCAGCATAGCTCTATCCCAGCTAGCTTATGTCCCAGCTTGCCAGCATA
>LWTN01000103.1 GCA_002101225.1 Cycloclasticus sp. symbiont of Poecilosclerida sp. M
TTTTTACTGTGGGTTGAAGTTGGGCTGAAAAGTGACATCAGTGCAAACCTTTTTCCTGTTTACCATCCAGGCTCTGTGCTAATTGAAACCCATTAGCTACTTATTCCATGTGGCAGTGCACCTGGCAGTTGTAATAGTCATGGTAAAACACTAATACCTTGGACTATGATCATGGGGCATTACATATGGACATGTTTGATCATTGCCGGGGGGGGGGGGGCCAGACATAATTTTGCTCACATCTTATAATTATGAAGCCACCTTGCTATGCTGTTGGTCATACTAGTATTCCAGAGCCACCCACATTGGTTGCAAAAATGGGGGAGCTATAATAAAGCAGCTAGCTACTATCTTTAGTACTTCATTTATTATTCATAAGAATTTTTGTGGTAAAATTAAAATCACCTCCCTCACTCATCTGAGGAATTTAGTTACAGTGGCCTTACTTCTTGTGGAGAAATAAGTGTATATGCCTTAGCCTCGTCTCCAGGCCTCCCTCTCCCCTCCCCTAATAATATAATGCGGGAGGAAAAAAAAGATGAAAAGTTAAGGGAGAGGAAGGCCTGGTACGTACATCTTATCATGCGACTGACGTCACGACGATCTACGAATAGGGAGGAAATAATGAGCATGGGTGTTCACACCGCATAAGCAGCCGCGAGCCATGTCCTAGACTTTGCTCCAACCATAGCTTACCTGCAGCGCTTGTCATAAAGAGCTTGCTAGTTTCGAAGCTATTATAGCACCAGCAACCTTATTTTGTCAAGAGCCCTAGCTATGATCGTGTCATTTCTGCTAGATCTTCAAGCGGTATTCTCTCCTGGAGCATAGGTACCTGGAGTGAAACAAACACTGCTTTGTCCACTTCTTTGTCGAGTCTCGTGTGCACTTTCTGCATGTCCAGTCGATCTTCAAGCTGTCTGTTTATATTGCGGTCAAACAGACAGCTTGAAGATCGACTAGACATGCAGAAAGTACATACGAGACTCGACAAAGAAGTGGACATAGCAGTGTTTGTCTCACTACTGATCAAATCTCTCAGAGTATACACTAACTTCTTCGAGGGTACTGATGCAGTAGAAGTAGTTACAGGTAGTGTTGTTATGTCAGCACAGGACTACAGGTTATAATTATGATTGTGGGTCAAACAAATTTAATTCTAATGATGTAATGTCAATGGATCTAAAAATAATTATACCCCAGAGTCATTGAGTGTCATAGTGCCTCTGTGAATATAGGCTATAAAAACAGCAGCTCTAGCTCATTTGCAGTTAAACTACACTTTCCCACTAGCCGCAACGACAATGAAAATAGTCTTCTTTACAAGTCTCCTGCACATCTTAGTGCACATTGCTGCTGGAGCTCATGACCTCTTCACTGAATACCGCTTCTCTGCAGTTTTAGCAGATGATGATTACATTCTGCACTGGAATGTGGATCTGGAGGGGAAAGAGATTTCATTTGCAATCAATGTCCGCACTACTGGTTGGGTCGGGTTTGGGATTTCGCCAAATGGGAAATGCCAGGTTCGGATGTAGTGATTGCTTGGGTGGATGACAATGGACAGGTCACATTCAATGTGAGTAGCTATACAGCTAATATTCTATTGCAACTTAATTTAAGGATCGATATGCAGTTGGGCGTTTTTAACCTTCTATTGATGACAGCCAAGACTGGACACTCATTAGTGGGGAAGAGGAAGATGGAAAGATGGAAGGACAATTATTGAGTTTACAAGACCATTTCTATCTTGAATATTTTAGTGAGTATAATTAGCATAATACCAACAGATTGCTAAAATGTTTGTGACTTACTTCCACAGGCAGATACTTCTCGGATTGTGTGGGCGTATCATTCACTTGATCCCACAATTACAAGTGAGGAAGATTTAGGGACGTTGCAGCATGAGAGGAAGGGATCTGCTAGTTTGAACTTGTTGGGTGGTCTGAATGATGACAGGGTGGAAGAAGAGGGTTCATCCTTTACCATACTGAATGATGACGTAAGTTTGCTATAGCTAGCTAGTACTAGCCATGAGGGAATGAGAGCAAGCCCTAACATAGGTAGATAGGCTACCACAAATTTATAATTAGCGAGGGAGCGAAGCGAGCGAGCTGATTGGATTAGTCTAAATTTTTCACCATAGCCTCCCGAGGGGTAGCTAGGGCGTACGTAGCTACTCGAGTACTCCTGAGGCGCATTCAGTTTAATTGCGCATGCCCATAACAATCTGCTTGGCAGCTCGAGCTAAAGCTCACGTCAGTGATAGTATCTTGAGTCATGCCTCTGAATAAAGGAACGAGCAACTTGTGAGGAAGGCGGAGCTAAGCAAGCCCCTGCCTGGCTGGTTTTTATGAGGAAAGAAAAATGAGGGAGAAAGGAAGCTATGGACACTCACAGTAAGAGGAAATTAAATAATAGCTAGGCCAGTATATCTGTACTGATGCTTCATCTATTAATAGCCTATACTGCAGCTAGCTACCACCATGCTAACATCCAGCTAGCTTGCCATGTAGGAATATACTGTGATACAGCTGTACACACAATAAAGCTAGGTCACAAAGAAATGAATTGCATTTGCTCTAGCTCTAGCTACAGGTTGCAAAGCAACAAAAGTGGTAAAACTATTTGCAACTGGCCAAAAAGTTGAAAGGCTACAACGTATACGTACCGCCCAAAAGGTTGCGAAGCAATGAAAGGGTATAACATTATTTGCAACAATCCGCTCGCTCACCTTTGAATGTTAGCGCCCGCCTAGGGCAATGGTAACATAATTATTGCCCTATAGTAATATATAATTATTCTTTCAACAGGTGTGAATACCTGGGAATGACACTACTTACTGGTGTACAGTCCATGCCTTGCCAATTGAAACTGCCACTCAAGAGAAGTTTTTATATAAGGTATGTATGTAAACAACACAAGGGAAAATGATATGGTAGTTTGTGGTCACAAGATAATTATCGTATGAATTCTACCCCCCCCCCC
>LWTN01000104.1 GCA_002101225.1 Cycloclasticus sp. symbiont of Poecilosclerida sp. M
GGGGGGGGGGGGGGGGGGGGGGGGGAATTTGTCGGCAGTTTCTGTGGTCGAAGCTGGAAAATGTACCTTTCTGTCTACGTGACTATAGTTGCAGTCATTCCTCCGGAACTCCACTGCTACTGTCTTATCACCTCTTTCAAGAAGTCTCCATGATACTAGTATAATTATTTTCTATACCAGGATTGAAGCTTTGATAGTGTGGAGGACTAACAAAGAGTTTGAAGCTACTTATGGGAACCTTTTGAAGTCGTTTGTGGAGGCTGGACACACACCTTGTGCTGAAGTTCTTTGCAAAGTACTAAAGAAGAAGAAAAGTGAGTTTGTACTGCAGGAATGAGATACGTATATCAGAGACTAGTTATGAGGTAGCTAGCTATCAGATAAAACTACGTATATGCATAGCTAATTATTCCTAGTATTTTCCCCTGACAGATCCCATATCTTCCGATCAATCAAGCACAAGCACTGAATTCTCCTTTGCTATACAACATTGAGCACAGACCTAATGGCTGTAGTGACTGTGTGGTGATGTTATATAATAGCTGTCACTATCACCTTCCTACACACAATAATAAATTGAGCCATGTTGATTCATTTGCGACTTTCAGCTTGGCCTCATGTAAATGTGCAGGGTTTCCCCCATGCAACATTCTTGGCCACACCCCTAGACCCCACCCAATTTCAAGACCACGTAATTATTGGCACATACCAAAACCATTTTTAAAAAAACACTAACTTAGAAACTAAGTAGCTGCTATAATTATAGCTATACAGTCACTCTTTAGTGACATCAAAATAGCATAATAATTTGCCATAGTCCTCAGTCAAGGATCTGATAAAATCAGGAGGGAATAATTTGTGTCCCTCTGGAGAACATGACAGACATGGTCCGATAGAGTTAATCTTAAACCCCTCTTCAATAAACATGTCAATCATTGTAGACTCACGGATGGGAAAGGTAGTGAAACCAAACGTGGATCCATCGGAGTTTCGGAAGGAAAACTTACAATGGCAATAATCCTGAAATTGCTGATCCTTGGGCACTGGCACCAGCTCATAAGAAAACATAGGGCCTCCTGGAAGTTCACCTTTCACCCTTGTCAGGACTTGCTCTTTCCCTGCAGGGTCCAGGCACTCACAAACGCCAACAAACCGGCCACCCTTCTGATGATACAGCCTTTAACATGCGCCGCAGCTCCTCTCCATTCTGAGAGTAGCACAATAAATGTACTGCAATCACGACATCAAACACACCTAGCTCTGCCCCGTCAACAGTAGAAGCATCCTGCACAATGTACTCTATTTTACAACCAGTTCCTTGCAACAGATGATTGCCGTGCCCAATCTCACGTGCATGAGCAATTTGTTGCTCTGAGATGTCAACCCCGACGACTTTAGATGCACCCTGTGAGACCGCCCAGTTGCAAAACACCCCACTTCCACAGGCCAAATCAAGAAGAGCAGCATCTTTGAGAGCATCCAATTTCCCGTTCAGGACATAATTTGTGGTAGTGTAGAATGTGGTGTGCGTCCACAAGTCCTCAGTCATCACAGATGTGGCATATGCAGACGCGATGGTGCTGTATTCTGCCAATGTGTCTACACGTTTGCCTGTAGAATCAGGTCCGCCCTCATTTTCTTCCTTTGTGGAAATGTCTGCCATAGCTTGTGTCCTCGCTTAGGTTTTGATGGGGACTGGATTCTTGCTCTAAACAAATAAACAAGAATTTACTTTGTGAGGGTGAAGCATGGTTGATGCAAATAAGCTATCACATTTTCTTTATGAGGATGGCCCCACCCCCAATAATGATACCAGATATATCTACCTATTATAGCTAAAGCTACTAGCCTAGTCTAGCTAGCCTCAAAAGTGCAATCTCAAATACCTGTGTCTGGATATAAACTCTTAGTCTCGCGAGCCAGACGTTCAGGGGAAACTCTGGCAGCCAGTAGCCTTGGCAATTTTTTCTTTTTCCTATTTTCCGTGCCGTGTAAATAAGTCGATCATAACCCCTCTGCCTATTAAGTAAAATAAGCAGCGTCTTTTGGTGCATGTGCCCATGGCTGGCCTACACATCATCATGTGTGTGCTCCAATATCTATGATCATGTATACATGTGCCCCTCCATTGCCCCATGTGCACACATGCATCAGTGATGTTGGTCATGGTCAGTACGACATGTGATGCATGCATGTACATGTGCCCTGCATGTGCAGGGTCCATACATCATCTCATGTATTATGTGTAACTCGTAGCACGATCGATACTTATAATGTGTGCTCCACAAATAATAAAACAGCAATGGTAATAATGGTAAGTAAAACGTACAACAAGAAATCAAAAATGAAAAGTCTCATGGTTTTAAACGAACTTGAAGTATTTATTTAATAGTTGTCGAGGCTCTCCAGCAACATCTTGTCCTTGTCGGAGTCTCCTTTCTCATGTAGGATGATGGCAGAGTAAATGTTAGGCCTGAGTAACAATAATACTAACATGACAGCCTAGCCAGGGCTGCCAGGATTTGTGGAGCCAGGTCAATATCGATTTGGCCGGACATTTTCTGATTTGTGGAGTCCCAGATTCACTACTGTGTGTATAGTAATGACCCTAGCAATACCATATTTAGTACCTAGCACACATATGTCTCCTGTCAAATCAATAATTGTAGGGACAATTGTCCAGCAGCTCTGGGATTGTGCATAAAGCATAAGCTGATGTGATGTGGGTGCATCTATCCAGTGTATTCCTTAAGCCATAATAAGCTACTTCAGGTTAGTGTTGGCAGGAGCCCTCTGCAGCTAGTCTGCACTGCTTTAAGTAGCTATAGCTACCAAAACCTCTGCTAAGATATCTAGACCAACTCACTCTGTATTCTTCTTATCGGCCACATGTATTGAGTTCCTTCCTCTCAGCACACAGCAGAGCACCACCACAGCAACCCATGCCACCATCACTGCAATCCCAGCAACACCACTGCTCACAGCTATCCAGATGATAGAATTCTGGGACAGCCCCAGGCT
>LWTN01000105.1 GCA_002101225.1 Cycloclasticus sp. symbiont of Poecilosclerida sp. M
ATAATTATGATACCAAAAAAACAACTTGCAGTGATTAATAAAGTTATCAGCTGTCATAATTATACGACACTGAACTCTTAATCCGATTCAGTAATGCATTTGATTGTTCAACCACTTGACTGTTCACTTGACTGTGCTATGGATAGCTTCTCGGTTTGTAGCCAACACTACATGCTATAATACAAAAAAAATGAGTAGCTATGATTGCATAACTGTGTTGAGTCTACCAAGAACCTCGACTTTCTGAAGAATTGTGGTTATCTATTAAAACAGTAATCATGAAGATGACAGGCATTGATAACTGATGGAGCTACAATGTAAATACAATAATACACTAGTTCCTCCATACTCAGTATACATATGTACCTTGGGGGAATCGAGTGTAGAGTACACTAAATGGAATATTGGGAGACTCGTGCAGTCTCAGCCATAACAAACACCTAAAAATGGCATAATATAGGTTCTCAAAGACATAGTGCACACACTAAGCAGACTAGAATGTTATAAAACGACGAACCATGTTGGCAAAATAGTGAATACTCCAGGTAATAATGTTGGATGACCAGAGCTAGTCTTGTGGCATCCTGATTTGGGTTTTCCACTCTTGTCTGCTCACTATTTAAAACCACTGCCAATGAAATTGATATCTCCAGTAGTCAGTCATATGATTGAGAAGGCTAAAGCACAATACAAGTACTGATAAGGATGACAGTTATAGATGGTGCACATTTGTTTAGCATCTCACTAGTGATTCCATCTGGGACGCATGCAATCTTGGTTCTCAGACTACCTAGTACTTCCAAAACCTCACTCTCATTGCATTGAAGGGAAGAAAGACACGGTTGATTAGGACCAGGAATGGGGGGGACCGAAAAATCTACTGTTGGGTGACTGAACTTCGACCTATTTAACCTTTCACCTCAGAACACGTGCTAACACACAATCATTGTCCAGGCATTATTGTTCTCTCTATATAGCTCTATCAGTCTAGTTCGTTGGTAGCTAGTTCTTTAGTCTGACTAGCCAACCCGACATTGGTGACCCCGACAAAAACTGAACACAGCCAGCCCGACATCCGACATGTCTGATGACGAACCGCCAGCTCATCGCGATCACCCCGCTCCTGCTGCTCCTGCCGCAATTAGCGTGAAGCCCCCTCCGTTTTGGCCGGCCGATCCCGAGGTCTGGTTCGCCCAGGTAGAAGCCCAGTTCATAACTAGAGGTATCACGGCCCAGACAACACGATTTGATTACGTAATCAGCTCTCTCAGTCCCGAATTTGCCATGGAAGTTAGAGACCTCCTCTTAACAGACCAAGCGAGGCGCCTGGGTCGTGCCGAGACTGGGTGACCTGTGGTCTCTATTTGGTGGGTGACATCGTGTTTCACAGGTGAGTCTGGTGAGTATACTGTTGTGAACGCTGGGAATTCGGACAAAAGAGCGAGGTAAGGATTGTCAGAATCCTTGGGGAGGACATGCGGGCTGGGTGATGAGTCCTGAGTGAGAATGCCTTGGACGCGAAGGTGAGTGGCTTTATCCGACAGCTGGCACCGTCTCATGTCCACCAAAAGTCCAAAGTGTTGGAGAAAGTCTGCTCCAATAATTGGCTTCTGGACCTTGGCAATGATGAACCTCCAGGGGAAGGAGCGGAGGCCAAGGTTGAGAGTAAGTAAACGGTTGCCGTAAGTAGAAATGAGGGTGTCGTTAACTGCGGTTAAGGTGAGCTTGTCGGGTGGGTGTGTACGATCAGAGTAAGAGGGGGGTATAACACTCACCTCTGACCCTGTGTCCACTAGAAAGCATGTACCTGTACTCTTGTCTGCTACGTAGAAGAGGCGACTGAGATGAGGGCCGGTGATGTCTGTCGCCGCTAGCATCCGGCCGGCACGTTTAAACCCCAGCTGCATGGTTCCTTGCACTTCTGGGCATCCTCACCAAATTTGGCATGATACCAGCACAATGAGTCCTGGGGTGTCGTAAGTGGGGTTGGGGTTGCAGCTCGACGGGGTTTGGAGTTACTGCGTCGATGGCGTCGAGGATCGAGAGATTCAAGGCGAGCAGTTAGGCGAGCCACTTCATCCCGCAGTTGCTGTACCTCTGAGGGTTCGTGGGCAGTAGGAGGAGGGACCCTTGGCCTTGATCGCAGAAACGGTGTGTGTGGCAACCTCCATCACTTATCCGCTAAGTCTGCAAGCTTGTCCATTGACATGGAAGCGTCTGTAGAGGCCAGCACCATTCTGACGTTGGCAGGTAACCTCTGAAGAAACCATTCCCGAAGGAAGGAGTTGGCATCGACTGTGCCAAGCTTGTCTCCAAGGAGTAGTTGCATCCGTCGGAGGAGTTGTGTAGGCTTACGATCACCTAACTCCTCACCACTAATCAGCTGTTGGAGTTTCCTCTGCTCTGAGGTGGCTGTTCGTTTGATGAGTTGTGCCTTTAGAGTGTTGTATAGCTCTAGTCACTGTTGTTTAATTAGCTGCAGAGAGCGAAATGTTGCAAAGAAGCGAACGCGAACGTGAATAAATAGAAGAATACAAGAAAGCAGCATACATCAGGAGGACCAGAGGCATAGAAACTATGAACGCAGAAGGCGGAGGCAGATTGAAATCAGGATATATTTCTGCAGGAAAGCTAAAAACAAGTCCAAAGAAGAAGAGTCCAAATTAGCTATTTTCTATTCATATCTGGGAATAATCTATTGCTATTATGGCGCTATAAGCGAAATCGGCTATCGTGCATCTGGGAATAATCGATCACTATTATGGCGCTTTAAGACACCTTGCCCTCTGTGTATTAGTTATCTTGGTTGTGTTTAGTGCTGGTTGGGTGTATGTGTGTGGATTATAAGCTAGCTAGTATGCATGATGACTTTAGAAGCCAAGATTGTGAAAAGGATAGGTTTGTGTCCTTAATCTGTTGGTAGCAACACTTAGCCTTACATACCATGTAGCCACATTTACTGTGTATGTGTGTCGCAATGTTCATTTCTGCTGGGTATGTTGTGGCACTGAGTAGCAGTTGCATGAGTGCAGAGATTCC
>LWTN01000106.1 GCA_002101225.1 Cycloclasticus sp. symbiont of Poecilosclerida sp. M
AACATGCTTACGGTAATCTTCAAGTAACATGCCTACGGTAATCTTCAAGTAACATGCCTACGGTAATCTTCAAGTAACATGCCTACGGTAATCTTCAAGTAACATGCTTACGGTAATCTTCCAGCGCTTACTCTACCGTCTCTCCGGCCAGAGACAAAAAACTACTCAATCATAATGTACAAGCCCCAACTACTGTACACCAATGACATTGTGCTGTTCATTGAGATCCTATATACCGTATAGCGGGTAATTTCCGTGGGGTAATATTTTGTGGTTTTCGTGGTTGAAAAACCACGAATTTTTTTACCCACAAAATATTGGCCACGCCCATAATACATACTCGTGGCTTTTATGTTCTCCTGCAGTTTTCTAGCTAGCTAGATCGAGTCATGGCCCTGTTTCGGTACTTTGGGAAAGTCAAGGGAGAAAACATGCCAGATCCTCATGGCCCACTTGCAAAGACTGTGCCATCAACCTCAATTGCAGCTGCCAACTCTGAAATTCTCGAAGCCTCGAATCATCGCCTCTACTTCAAAACAATCAGCCATCTCCAGACTCCACAGCTAGCTAGCAAGCAGCAGCGCTTTTTAATAAAAGGGGTGTGGTTTAAACTTTGGATTTTTTACCACGAAATTGCTAGAGTATTGAATACCACGAAAATATTGCCCCACGGAAATTACCCGCTATACTTGTCTGGTGCTGTATTAATTTTATTTCCTGCTAGAATGTGACCCCCTTTGCGGTTGCCACGGCAATGATTGGATTCAGCCGCCCGACCTTTGCCATGCCTAGTCCAGCTGCCTATGCCAAGGCCGCCGTAGCAACCATAGGAGTGCAAGAAGACACGTACGGCTGCTTTGCACATGCCATGCAGGTTGGTTACAGGGGAGATGGGAAGGGGCCAATTGAGTGGGTGATTTTAGCACAATATTTTTTTATCAAATTCACTACGTGTAAATGCACCCCACTACACTTAAAATGTTCCCTACTCTGCAATCAAAATAATAGAGAATCCTCTAAAAAATTTGGCATTCTAATTATTCAGCACTCAATCAATTTCGCAATTTACAACGAAAATATTTGGGCAAATAACTGAATTTTTATAACCTATAATAATATCAGTATAGTCTTGGAACATTAGTGTTGTTGTTGTTGTTGTTGTTGTTTGTAGGGCTATGTGATGACCAAACTACCAAGCCGTATTATCGACATGATTGCAGGTAGTGTTACTGAAAAAATTAAGGCAAATAGAAAGTCTAAAGCTAACTAACTAACTAACTAAGTAAATATAGCTGACTCGTAGACTAGTTATAGATTGTAGTTTATAGGTACTTAGCTGTTGAGTCCTATTTTCTCGAACAAATCCCCAGTGAAGCGCGGTGAAAGAGTGCACTGGTTCTTAGTTCCAGCTGTGCAGCCAATTGCTTTTATCGTACCATCGGAACACTCAACCAACCATGGCCCTCCACTCATTCCTTTCTCAACATCAAAATTTATAGCCATTCGATTGTCGTCTGATTTGGAGTCTGCGTAGTAGCATCCGTGTGCTTCCATTTGCTGACCAACACTTCCTAGGTATCCTAGAATAGTACAGCTGGTGAAGTTAGGACTGGAATCGCAACATATTTCAATCGGCGTTAAACCCGATTCATCAATCATTATGTCTTCGGTACGTTTCCCTTCGCCATAATTGATGTTCACTTCACCCGAGCGCGGGTGTATTAGTCGCTTCCCCATACCAGCCTCAACAGTGCAAATGTCATACTCGGGCTTCTTGTACTCAAATGGGACGTATAGTGGATGCTGTTTGCGAGAACTCGGTCGAATCAAGTAAGAGCCGTAGTGTATACCTTCCGTATCCTCCCGATTCATCATTGCGGGCACAAAGACTCCAGCGTAGCCCTGCGCTGCGTCGAATGCATGAGCCGCGGTCATTATCCTGTTGCTGCCGATGTAGAAAGCAGTCGCCCATACTATTTCACCTTTGGTTTTCGGGTGACACCAGAAGAGCCTCCCCACACTCTGGTATGGGTGCTGATTGAGACATTTTACGATATCAGGTCGAGGCCGAGGGTCTTGGATGAAATTCAATGATGGAATGTAACGAGTAGGATCTTCTTCTTCATTTTGAAATATTTCCAAGTGTAGGTCCAGAGGTGCAGCATCTATGATGCTGTTACGGTTTTCAGGATCTAGCCAGTATTGCCATATCTCTTGATCTGTCCAGTTGATTTCCATGGCCAGCCAAACTGTGTAGCTATTAAAACTCGAGTAATAATGAATGCACAATGACTCTGTGTGCACAATGACTCTGTGTTTTATAGCCTAGCTTTGCCAGCCTAGCACAACTGAATGCATGGCTAGCAAAGCACCACCTGCACCCTATAAACCTTGTTCCTTGTTCGGAAGAAGCCAATAATAATAAGCACAGACATGCTGGGGCTAGAAAACATTGTCTAGCAACCTCGGAATTTCCCTATAAAGCTGGTTGCTACGTGCTAGAGGCCTTAGAAGTCAACGTTCGAAAATCACACATGTACGTACACATGTATACGTACACACATGCATGCACGTATTTCTGTGTGTGTGTTACCTGCTAGGGTGTCAAACTGGTTAGTCCACACAGCATTGTCCAATGTCTCAGCATACTCCTTAGCCTGCAAACAACAACAACAACAACAACAACAACAACAACAGGTATTAACTTACAATAATTATGTAAAAGCCCCCCTTACTAAATGCCCCGATTAATAGATTACCCCTTACCAAGTGGCCCTAAATAGACTGATGGTTGTAGTTTTTGGGGTCTGTGAATGGAACTGCCGGTACTAGTCTCACGTCAGCTCCCAAAACCTCCATAGCATCCACCTTCTCCTGCATTAAGTCACATGACCTTAACTTCATGCCTCCACCCACCTCAGCCCAATCACCCACCTCATGCAGTATGTCACATGACCTTGAACACACCCACCTCATGCAGTATGTCACATGACCTTGAACACACCCACCTCATGCAGTATGTCACATGACCTTGAACACACCCACCTCAT
>LWTN01000107.1 GCA_002101225.1 Cycloclasticus sp. symbiont of Poecilosclerida sp. M
ACAGTTGTTGAGGAGTTTGTCCTTACGCCAAACTTTCATTCCTTTGCAGGGTCTGGTAGTGGGGCTTACTGTGAACAGGACCGTTTTCGTAGACCCAGCAGTTCTGGGATATCTATAGTTAGGTACCCAACTCGCTCTGGAGTCAGCCTTCCTCCAAGAAGACAGGAAATTGATTGTGTTGCTGGACCCTCCACTGAGCGTTCTGGTGTCAGCTTACCTGGGCCAAGCCGTCAGGTAGCGGTCCGTTCTGAATCACCCAGCCTTCCTGCAACTCGGGATGGCAAGTTAAGCTTTATGGCTGGTGCACTACCAGAGAAATTTTTGCCTATGAAGATGATTTGGACAAAGCTACGCATTTCTTCCTTGAAGAGTTTTCGTTGTCATCTCTGGTTGGTACTCTGAGGTCATGCTGTGTGGATGAAGTTGATGTTAGGAGGATTGAAGTAGATGGTTTTGGTGACACAGAAGAATTGGATAGGGCAGCACTGGATTTTTACGGAGATGGTGGCAATTTTAGCCCCAGGGCAGAGGTGCTCATTAATGTGACAAGCGAGAGAGTGATAGATGGTGGTGGAGTGAGGAAACAGTTTATGAGTTACGTGCTGGCAACCTTCTGTTCATCAAACACTATGCGACTCTTTGAGGGTCCAGCTGATCGAGTGCGCCCCATCTTCAAGCAGTCATCCGTTTCATCTGGCATATTGGTGGTGGTGGGAAAGATCATTGGACACAGTATTGTTCTTGACTGTCAGGGCTTCCCGTTTCTCTCTCCAGCGTGCTACTTCTACATTGCTGGTCATGTGGAGAAAAGCCATTTCGTCAGTTATCGTCGAAGATGCCTGCGAAAGAGTTCAGCGTGTGGTTGTAGCTGTAAGTGCACATTTTTGTCTCGGCACTTCAGTAGTGCTGGAAGCGATGTATGGTGGTACACATATTCGCGCGCGAATTGCGTTCTTTCTAATTAGTGCACACCATCAAACACAAATCTAGCTGGCTATGGTGCAGGAGAAACTGCCAGAGTTGAACAGCACATGCTGAGAATCATCAATAGCTGCAGAGAGAAGGTAATGCTGCATGTATCTCAGGCTATTGTAGCACACCATAAGAAGCACAGAGCTAGCTAGCCACTGCCAGGGTGCTCAGGTGAAACTAGCCACCAGAGTAAAAGAGAATCATCCAGAGCTGCAGAGAGAAGGTAATGCCAGGCTATAGTAGCACAGCACAAAGCTAGCTGGCCATGCAGAGTAAAAAAGTGAATCATCCAGAGCTGCAGAGAGAAGGTGCCTCAACACTTCACTTTCAGATGGTCAGTCAACCCTACCAAGCCTCAGCCAGAGAGAACCACCAACTTGTCATCTCACCAAACATGTAGAGTATAGCTTCCTGCATTCTAACTTTACTATACCCAAAACACTATATACAATCAAGACATCATTTTGTGAATGTGCCGAGACATTAGTCTTTTTCAAAGACTAACTTGTTCATGATGTACGAGGAGGATACAGTGCTTCCACCTTATAGAGTAGCTAGATTTTGGTTTTAAGCTGGGCATTCCCGTGTTTTTAGAAATCCTTTTTTGCAGGGAGGGTTATCAAACACCTGTAGACCTTCTACACCTTCAATTCCTCAATTATGACAAAGACCATGCATAAACTTCCCAAATGTTGAGGTACTGTTGAGGTATAGAAAGTGTTTAAGCCAACCAAAATAATATTATTGAAACTTGCTCACTGCATAGGGGAGGGGATTGAATCTGTTGTACTTGTGTAAAGTTTGAAGTGTCAAGTTTGAAGTTCTGAATATTATATAAAGCACTTTATTCAATAAAGCTATAATAATTGGGCATGGCAAAGGGGTGGGGTCAACAAAGGAGTTCAAGTGGATGTGGTTTATAATATTATTGCATGACCAGTTTCAGGATGTAATATGCTTTGTTGAGCCATAACCATGTGACAGCTTCTAAACACCAGACTGGAAGCACTATAATTAAGCGTTTTGCCTTCCAGAACTGGTAGCTGGTTCTGCAACGTGAAATTTTTCGGAACCGGGACCGCAGCCAAAAAAAAATTCGCCCAAGCTGGCTCTTCGCGCGTCTCTGCCGTCTTCGCGGCGTCTCTGCCGCCTCCAAGCTTCCCTTCCTGGAAGGTATGGTGGTAGCACTACACTTATGGCCTCTAGGGAGGTAGCTATGTGGTCAGAGCTTGTTGAGTGGGGAGGTAGCTATGTGGTCAGAGCTTGTACTTTGGGCTAGGGCCAACCCTGACAAGGAATACTAAGCAATAGTAAAGTCTGAAGCCTACTAAGCAATACTAAGCAATACTAAAGTCTACTGTGGAATTCCTGTATACTACAAAATACTGAGTTCGACTAAAGGCTACTCAGGAATACTAAAAACTACTAAGGAATACTAGGGTGGTTTTGCTCTTTGCTGTCTGGACGGTTTGCTGCTTTGCTGTCTGGTGTCTCACAACTTCGGGTACTGTTTGCATGGTGTAGGGTCAGAGAGGCCATCTCTGAGTAGTCTGGCATAGCCAGACCCTTTACCTATTCCATGAGAAGGGTCTGGGGACACGTAATACTTGGATTTGTTCCTTTACCGAAAACACGTAAAACGAATGAATACTATTAAAATGACATGAATATGATTAAATGTACATGAATATCATTAAGTGGTAAGCAGTTTGCAGTGCTCCTGCTGTATTTCAGCTCTTTCTTAGTGATTCAGAGGCTCATGATGCCTTTTCTTGATGCCCTCCTAAACCCTCAAAACTAAAACCCTGACTCCTGTGACTTCAGGATGCCCAGGTACATGCATAATACACAATGAACAATGTAGATGTGTGGCGTATGCAGTGTATCTTGCTGCTTTTTGACTTGTGTTACCTGAAAACAACAACAACAAAAGCTTGAGGAAGGGTCATGGGAAGGGTCATGTCATTAACTATTATTTTTTTCAGGGTACCTATAGGAGAACAGAACATGAGACATGAAGTTCACAGATAGAGATCAAGCTCTTCATGGAACTGTTATGTACTTATGTGACAATTTGAGGGAGTGATACTAAGCTAGCTTT
>LWTN01000108.1 GCA_002101225.1 Cycloclasticus sp. symbiont of Poecilosclerida sp. M
ACCGTCCCTAGGACTAACACCACAAGTGAGCAGTGACCATCCCTATAGGACTATATAACACCACAAGTTTGACCTCCAGTTACACAATAATTATGACAAGTTGCACCTGAGTCTACAATCCAACTGCTTGTCATTCCAGCTGAGAGAGCCTCATGCCCCACGATCAAGGCATCACTGTCACTCGAATAATCAGCCACGTTATGAGCCTTGTGGTCTCCACGTTTCCACTCCTTCCGATCACTAGAGACAACTCCGGACACTGCCACTTGTAGTGTCCATACTTCCCACAGTGAAAACACTCCCCTTTCTTCATAGGCTTCCTGGGCATCATGACCATTGCCTTCTCTTCCCGCATCTTCTCTCCCTTTCCGTTTCCGTTCTTCGTGCAACAACCTCTCCATCACAACATCCATCTTTGGTACCTCATCACAGGCTTCAAGTGCAGTAATTAGCACACCGAACGATTCAGGTAAGCTTGCAAGAAGACAAATCACCCGATCTTCCTCAGACATGGCAGCATCCATTGCAGACAATTCATTGAACACCTCAGTCATTCGTCTGATATGTCCCTGGACAGAATCATCCTCTTTCATCCTCAATGAATGCAACTTTCTTCTCATCTCAAGCTTATTGGCCCATGTCTTCTTTTGGAATTGGTCTGCAAGCTTGTCCCACACAGCCTTAGGATCAGTAGGCTCACCAATTAGATACAGAAGAGTGGGGTCAACAGAAAGAACCACAATGGCTAGTGCCTTGTCATGTCTTCCAACAAACTTGCTATAACCAGCATCACCCTCCCCCGGAGCCACCTCTGTCCCATCAGCTATTTTCCAGAGCCCCTCCTTCATTAAGGCCATCTTACATTGGACTTTCCATGTTATGTAGTTTGATCCATTCAATGGAGTAACCGCCACCGTTCTAGACTCGGCCATTTCTCCTACCGCACACTGTGGAGATTCCACCGACTTCAACTAGCTCCTCTAGTGACCAGATAGTTCAAAACTACTAACGCAGCACAGCTCACTCTAACTAGCTAGTTCACTGGCGTCCTGGGCCCATAACCTGTTGTAAAGACAACCAGCTAGTCAGCAGCAAAAGAATCATTGAACATGTGCTCATACATCAGATAAATAGAATAACAATATTACTATTTTACATAACAAGTGTCTATAATTATCCAACAAAGAGTTGTATATACCTCCCCTCCCAGGTCTACAGTATGGTGCTCCCATCGAGTGTGACACGCTCTCCAGCTGCTCAGCCATGGTCGCATCCTCTCCTGAAGTCACCTGTAGTGTCCTACATAGCCACAATGCCTGTCTGTATCGTGTGTTTGTCTCTGTGCCCTCCCCACCCATGCATTCAAGTCATACAAAGAATGTTAGACGGACTGATGTTCAGCTGTGACATGCTGAGCTGGATCCATCTGAAGCCTAGAACTTGCAGAGTCATGTTCCCTGATATAGGTTGCTAGGGGCATTACCCTATGATGGCCTCAGGAAAGGGCAAAGTGGAGAGCAGGGTCAAGGGAAAAAATTTCCCCAAAAATCAATTGACAGGGAAAGGGTTAAGATTAAGGGCATACCAAAGGGGAAGTGGTACTGTCCAAGTTGTAGGACATTACCTGAATGCAAAAGGGGTACAAAGAGACCAAGAAATGAACTGGAAAACAAGTACTGTTATCATTAACATCATCACTCAGGAAATTATTAATTAGGCTAGCCTTGACCATGATTATTTAGGTTGTAGGTTATTATTTAGATTTTTATTTTATTGCTTTACATTGCTGCTATATGTCTATACTATCTGTATTTCAAGTTTCATTTGATTTCTGTAAACCATTGTTGAGTTATGATGCTTTTTATGACATGATGTTCATGGCTACTTTTACAACGATGAAGAAGGGGCGTGTCCCGCGAGACTAGCTAAGGTTCGATCCTCCATAACTTTTTACCGTTGAGGCCAGTCTATGAAAAAATATATCAAAATAGAGCCCACTGCAGCAGATAAGTTACCATAGGAACTGCGCAGTAGGCAGTATAAAAATGCCCTACTGCGCAGGCAACGTTGGTTCTGATCTTTTTGATTTGAACCTCCATGCGTTCTTCTGCTGTCTTGCTACTTCTACTGTGTCTACGCTGCTACTACTCTGTCTACCTGCTACCACTGCTGTCTACTACTGCCATGGGAAGGAAGAGGAATGCTTATGGAGCCAAGAAACCTTCAAAACTCTTCAAGGGTGAGGGCTGGAGAGAGAGGCTTGCTAGTGAGACCGAAGCAGCTTATGATCCAACACAGGTTAGTCTCAATCCACAGGATCAGGCTGGTAGGAAGTCTGTTCCTGGTCCTAGTACTGTAGTACCTGAGTCTGGTGTTGGTGGGACTAATGGTGAAGCCAGTGGTTCCCCTGTCTGGCGGCAAGGGCCTGAGCCTGTACGTAACCCTCTGTTTATATAGCACCACACCAGCATTAAGGGGAGAAACACAAACAAACAAACAAACAAAACTACAGTGCTTTGCAAGTTGGTTGGCAGAGTGAAAAGTTTCTTAGGTAGTAGTACAACACATCGGCCAGCTAACCTGAAAAAATTCTCACGGGTGATGACCATTGCAAAGAGTAAGGCCCATAAGATCTCAGACGAAGACCGTCTAGGGGAGGGTAATCGGATAGTCAGTCTTAGAGCCCTGTCCGAGTTTGCTGCTATCATGAAATTCCCCCTCTGTACGTCTCTGAGGGCTTAGGAAGCAGGCGGGGGTTAGTTACTAAAATATTTGTCGAGTGTAGTGGTGCACACTCTAACTGACCCCTATTCTAAGGAGGCCACTGGATTGAACTGTAAGTCCGTGTTCGGAAGCCGACTCATGGGAAAGGATAGGACTGGCATTGAGACTATTTCTGCATTGTTGGATTTACCCCCTCCAGTCACAGATAGCTCTTATGCAGACCACAACAAACATATATGTGGTGTTCTGAAAGAGTATGTACGTGATGAGCAATTAGGTGCCGCCTCTCGTTTGAGAGCGCTGTATAAAGATGCCCCCAAAACGGCGACTATTCCGAGGCCATTAGCTGGCTAAAAAAGCAGCGCAAC
>LWTN01000109.1 GCA_002101225.1 Cycloclasticus sp. symbiont of Poecilosclerida sp. M
GCAGATATGGTGCCCTAACTAATAAACATCAAAGGAACCTTTAGATCACAATTAGTATTGACTAGCAGATTACTCGGCTTGAGGTCTCGATGAAGCACATTTGCTGAATGAATATATTTTAAACCACGACCAGTTTGATAGAGAAAATAACATAAATTATGTGATCACTACTTAAGTGCTGTGTCTTCAGCAACGTATGTAGGTCAGTCTCCATCAAGGTTTGTACTATGTACCTTTAAGTTAATATAAAGTGGGGAAGTTAAGGCTGCATCCAAATGGTATATGGTCGTGAGATGTATAGTGAGACCTGAGGATACACATCTTTCATTGCTTCTTGCGACTCTGGCTTTAATATATCAGAGTGGTGTTGTCTTCCAGAGATTCCTTTGCTGAGTGGTATAGTTGCATGTTCTCTCCCAATTGCAGGTACAACTTGCAGCATGGACACTTCTTCTTACTCTTTTGAAGATGATGCCTGCATCCACAGAGCACATGTCATCAAGTTTAACTAGCTCACGCTTACACTCTCCAATGTTATTCTGAAGGGAAACGCTTTTGAGCTCCATGATAGTCCTCAACCTGCTAAGGTCCAGATTTGAAGCTTCTAGTGAAGCGATGTGCTTCCTGCACTCTGCAGTCTTGTTGCTCAGGAACTCCACAGCAGCCGTGGCCTCTACCATTTGAGTATCAGATGTTTCCACGTGTTGCTTCATCATCAACTTGGAGTGGTACAATTCATTGTATTCGTCTGTGTTGCGCGTTTTCAGTGACGGCTTTCTCGAGACGAATAACACTTTGTAGCAGGTTGTCTGTCACTACTGCTTCCTTCTGGAGAGTCACCTGAGTCTGTCTCAGGGACCTGAAGTTTGTTGCATATTAATCAGCCTGTTTGTATGAACCGGATGATCAACCCGCAGGGGGTACCTGGTGACTAACCTCCGCAAGATTATCTCGGGGAGAGTGGGTGTTGGGGACCCGAATTTTGTTGCATATTAATCAGCCTGTTTGTATGAACTGGAAGATCATCAATATGAACCCCCTTGACCCCTGCGGGGGGGAGTTCATGGGGGTACCTGGTGGGGTCAGTTTATAATTGGAAAAAGAACAAATGATTGGCATTGAAAAAATGAAAAAATGAAAAAGAACAAAATTAATGATTGGCATTGAATGAAAATATAAGACGGTTCCAAAGGTTCCTCTCATCAGATCAAAATTACTACAACTTAGGTTCATTCACTGCTTCATAAACTTTTTCCAAAGGTTCCTCTCATCAGATCAAAATTACCATCAGGAGGGTGTAACGAACTTAACAACTTAGGTTCATTCACTGCTCTCTCTATGCCAAGCTGTTGTGCACATAAAATTTTTGTCCAAACCATTGACTTATAGTCTCCATACACAGTCACCACAGAGAGCAACACTACATTGGCGAACACATTGTGTGACATTGAGAGATACAGGAGCACAAGCCACAGGCATAAGTAAGACCACTGACAGCACTGATAGAGTCTGATGAAAGGGATGCTGCAGGTGAACTTCTTGACTATTGCATAATTAAAAGCAGAGACGCCAAATTGAAGTAGCATGAGATGGCATGGCAGGAAAAATGAGCCCAAAAATGTGAGAAATTGGATCACCAACATCAGCTTCAAGTAACTTTCCTGACCCACCATTTCATATAGCCAGTCTTGCTGATCAGCAATATCTGGTACAAATAGTCCAGCATCTGCGCACCTCTTCATGTAATACACAACATCCTGTACAGGCATTCCTGATAGAGTCTTGTTCAAGAGAGATATGTTCTTTAATTTGAAACATTCCAGCAATTCCTAGAGAGAGGAGAGGAGGTAATCAAAAGCATTTTAGCAATGCATGCATTAGTTACCGGAGGGAGTGTATAGAGCACCTCGTGGATGTACAGCCCTCCAGGGCCTACCCTATCTAAATATTATGTTTCAGAACGTTCATTACTTCCAATTAGAGGACAGTAATTAGCTAATACAGACATGAGAAGAAGCGTGGATGACAGGAGCGGAGCAGCAAGGATGACAACAACAGAGGAGTGACGATGACAACACCAACTCAGTGAGCTGGAGAGCGACAGAGGTAGAGCAGGACAGCACTCCAACTGGAGGACAGGTAAAGTGGCCCCTATCAATAACAGTCAAATAGGCTAAATACCCTTGCATGCCAAGGCTCTGAGATGCCTGCAAGAACTGGCAGGAACTGGCAGAAAGTGGGTTTGACAGGTAGTAGGCTTGACCACTTAAAGGGAGTCCAGTTTTCTGCTGTTTATACAAGAGACCAAAGATGAATTTCATGCTGTGATCTGATAAGGTAGTCACTATTAACACATGGCCTAGCCGTACATAATGTAACTGAACGGGTCATGCAAGGGGTCATACACTAGCCAGCTGCAGGCAGGGTGCCACATGTTCAGCTAAAGCTAGCAACTAGTAACTACTGACGGAAGTTCTTACCCACCCACCCACACCAATAGAATAGTTATCCAACACTCATCTTAGGGAGGGGACACCTACTATTGAGCTGCAGCTGAGGCTGTGGCAGTGCGCTCAGCTACCCAAGGTTGAACAGTGACACCATCACTCCATACTCGCCTTGAAGTAGGTTTATCTCCAAACTAACTTTACCTGGTAACATACTCACATGGTACATGGAACAGTTCCAAGCTTAGCATCATTGAAAAATGCACATGTCTAACATGCGTGTCTGAATAGCACCCCTTGCTCTACCCTAGCCCGGTCAGTTCTAGCGTCCGAAAAACGCCCCTTGCTCTAGGGGAAAGGGCTCTGGCAAACAGGAAGGTGAACGAACATGGGGAAGTAGGGTGTTCAGTAAGTTTGAGTGTTAGCAGGGAGTGAACAGGGGATGCATTCTATATTGTCTGCTTTAGCTATTAGCTAGAACTCCTCGCTTGGTATGAGTCGTCACACGCATAAGCTCGTTAGCTAGCTAATTAGGAAATGGTCATCATAATTATGCATAAGCTTGAATTAGCCTTGGAGAAGCTAAGGCGCTATTCTCTGTCCAGCAAGTTATAGATGTCTAGATGGTAAGTGAGCATGAAAAGTGTGGTAGCCAGATTCCTTTCCAGTGTGGAGATATGATG
>LWTN01000110.1 GCA_002101225.1 Cycloclasticus sp. symbiont of Poecilosclerida sp. M
GATTCTCAGAGTTGCAGCTAAGGAGCTTCCTCCATAGCATCGTCACCTTAATGATGTACAAAAGCGTCCTAGTCGACGATAGACAGCCCCAATGTCTTTTCCAGCCGTAATTAACTAACTAGTAGCATCATTTGTTGCTAATGGCGATGTGACCTCGTTTCCAATCCCTAGGCCCTTAGGCCCTTACACAATTATTGCACACCCTCCCTAGATCCTATCGACATGAGGTGGAAATATTCACCAAGGGTAGAATCATCACGAATTCAATAAAAGGAGGGTGTGCTATAATTGTCATGATCACTGTGCAGTGTAGACCTAGCTCCCACACTTACTGTGGACTGTTCATAACCTGCTATAGCTTTTGCTGAGGCCCACTAGCTAGAACTTTGTTCTGTCACTTCTTTGCAAGCGCAGGTTAGGAGAATTATTCAAGAGCAATTGCCAAAGTCAAAAATTTAGTAGTCAGCTAATGGGCAGCCTCAGATCATCGACCCGATTCGACCTCCTGCAAGTTTGGCATCAACTAACAGCATGGATTACATGGTAAAAACTGCTGTTCCATTCCTGACACGATTATGTCTGTTGCTGCTAACCTACTGCGTACTCCAAAGTGCCGAGACGTACTAGACGTAGTGCGATGGTGTGCATAGTGCGTGGTGTCATAGTGGTGTGCACTGATTTCCTAATTAAGTGCGCACCATAAAAAGCACAAAACAAGCCAGGAGAAGTGCAGAACTGGGACTGCTCAGGTGTGAAACTACACTCCGCAACACATGCTAAGAAGCCAACCCTATAACCCACTGTCCCAGACTCTGAGAAGCCTCAACCCCATGTCAGCCAGAGAGAAGCGCCCCAAACCTGCCAAGTAGCTACCTGCCTGCATTCTTCCAACTATCTATGCCCATAACATGGCACTACAGTATGATCAATGTGTCTATATCAATGCATGGACTTGATTTTGTGAATGTGCCGAGACATTAGTCTTTTTCAAAGACTGACTTGTTATTTTTGGGGGTCAAAGGTCAAAACGTTAACCCCGTACATGCTTTCGCAGTTCCCCCTGGAAGTTTTGTAATAGCAGCATGAAGATATTTCAGAGGTAAAGCAAAGAGTGCATTTGGGGAGCCAGGTATGTTTGATGATGTGCTTGCCATTCCTGCTGGGATCATCAACCCAGCAAACAACTGTTATGCCAGCGCCATTGTGCAATATCTTTTCAACCTGTCCACTATCACTGATATGTTGCCAAGGAATTGTACAGGGTTCATCGCAGTGATTGTGACAGTACTTGTTGTGCTCATAAAAGTATGTAATATAGAACACATCACGTACTTGTAGCTATTAAAGTGTGTCATATATAAATCAATACCTGCTATTACAGTTATATAATTATAGTCAGTCTGAGAGGAAGAGTCACTCCATCACACCTTATCAACTGCTTCATTCCTTGCCACTTCACAAGAATCTAATAACACTGGTTGAATAGTGGATGAGGCCAGGGCGTATAGGAAGAGAGGGCATGCAACTAGCTAGACGGCGAAATGTAAACTGTTACCTTACTAGCGCACGCAACACCTTAATTTCCCGCCCACTTTAATTGTAAACTCAATAATTACACTTGACCTTACGTGATCTATTTTTAGTAACAGTTTACACTTCGCCGTCTACACTGTTGCTATGGAGAGTTGCATGCCCTCTCTTCGTCAATAGCCCAAGATGAGGCCATATAGCAAGGGGTGGGCCCCATGCTGCCCCTATGCTATAACTATATACATACCATAGAAAAATAGGCCACGCTGTGAACCCTGAACTTGGACCCTTGAACCCTATGTGCCCCGAAAGTTAGCAGTCACAATTGTCTAAGCTATGTAATTTTAAAGCAGCAAAACCCCAAAAGGACCATACTAAGTTAAGACCCCTGTAACTATACCTCTCACTCAGTTAGGTAGCTACAGAGTGCAGGAAGGGAACATCACAAACACTGTGTTGGAGCTACAAGACGTATGTACATACTTACCAGACTAGTAATTTGTAACACTTAGACCGTTGATGTGTGGCGATGTAGTGAGAATATTCCCAGACACAGATTCCTCAACACCTGTATATAAATTAAACACGGAGTTATGGTGCATTAATACACTTCACATACTCTGAATTAGTTTATCGGTCCAGATTGACGCACATGGAATCCTGAACTTAAAACAGAAATCCACTCTGAAGATCCCAAATCGATTCTAAGTACTGACTTTGGGGATTTGTTGTTTACCAGCAAATTGCAGAACACATTACACCTCCTTTGTAACCATCGCTGAAGGACCCAAACAAGTGAGCTGTATAATATACGTAGGTACAACCACAAGTCATACCCCAAGAGATGACAAAATTATCGGCTCAGTGTTCATTGAGTTTGTAGCAGGCAGGGCCTTACCCATTCATGCACATGTACCAGGGGTAATGCCTCTGAGCAAGGTCCCACCCATTGCAAATGCTCCATACACCTAATAATTTCAAGGAACAGTGTGGTCAAGTGGAAGGCATGGTGAGTACACTAAATAAATTCGAAAGGAATTCAAAGGCGGAGGAGAGGCTTGTCAAGAGGTAACCCCAAGAAAGCCAGCGCAAAGGAAACTTGACAACCGTCAAACCTCAGTACAAAACTCGAACTTGCTCTAGACTTTCATTTTTTACTGAGGGTAGGGTTAATAAAATGACCTTTGACCCCAACACGGCCTTTGACCCCAAAAGCAA
Source organism: Cycloclasticus sp. symbiont of Poecilosclerida sp. M (assembly GCA_002101225.1). Taxonomy (GTDB): domain Bacteria; phylum Pseudomonadota; class Gammaproteobacteria; order Methylococcales; family Cycloclasticaceae; genus Cycloclasticus. Next base: position 2,749 of record LWTN01000110.1, read on the forward strand.
CCTTTGACCCCCAAAGAGGCCGTTGACCCCCCAAAGTGGCCATTGACCCCCTAAAGTGTCCATTGACCCCCTAAAGTGTCCTTTGACCCAAAAGAGACTTTATGCGGCACTTTATCCAAAGTGTTGTATATGCCTTATTGCTTTATAGCCATATGCCTTATTGCTTCATGGTTATTGCTTTATGGCCATATGTTATTGCTTTATGTTATTGCTTCATGGCCATATGCCATATGCCTTATTGTGCCCGATTACTTTATGGCCATATGCCTTATTGCTTCATGGCCATAATTGCTTCATGGCCATATGCCTTATTGCTTCATGGTCATTATGCCTTCATGGTAATTATGCCATAATTGCTTCATGGCCGTATGCCTTTATTGCTTATGGCCTTAATTGCTTTAAAATGGCCAT
>LWTN01000111.1 GCA_002101225.1 Cycloclasticus sp. symbiont of Poecilosclerida sp. M
TGCGGAAGAAAGCCAAACGATGACTTTTTATGACATCCGCAAAATAGGTCTGTGACATCACAGTAATGCGCATGCCCTTAGATATCCCCGCCATTTTACCGCGAATATGGTTGCTGTTCCTGTGCTGCTTGCTTCTTTCTCGGCCCAGGCCCGTGGGATAAGTTCTATGATGTGCCACTCCTGGAGATAAGTGTGGGAGATCATTTCTCGTGTGTGCTAGAGCCTTTGAACCCGTGGGATGCTAACTGCATCACCCTCAAATTGTCTCCCACAAGAACGCTTGGCCACCTGGCCAGGGAGGCCTCAGTGCACCTCACAGCTGGATTTGAAGCTTCTGGGTGAGGTTGGTGGCATTATCTAGGCAAGCTTTTTGGCAATCATGGACACTCCTGGTGTGTTAGCTATAATTATTTTAACTCAATCAAAATTAATTATACAGCGTAGCATAATAAACCGACAGAGCATACAATGCACAATTACAATGCACAAGAATTGTTAATATTCAGTAAACTTAGTGGCTGCATCATCATCATCCACATAAAGACAAACGGGAAAATAAAATCAAGTATTTTCACATGTCATTGATCTATTTGTGATTTGTGTTCAGGAGAGTAACCTCAACACCTTACTCCAGAGTTGGACCTGGAAGTCGGTCATACAGACACAGGGTTTGCAGTGTCAAGGTGGTCCTTGCCATCGCTTTATCAAGGAGGTGAAAGATGCTCTTGGTAGTGCCCCATTACGACATTACGAAGACATCGACTCAGACTATGATGGAGACAATGAATCAGTACAACATGATGGAGGAAACGTGCCAGTACACAACACCTGTGCAAGACAACCCTGCCACAGACATTTACGACAATGAGGACACAAACCCTGACTCTACAAGACTTGACAGACTCTACAAAACTTGACTCTGACTGTACAAGACTTGACTCTGACTGTACACGACTTGACTCTGACTGTACACGACTTGACACAGACTGTACAAGACTTGAAACAGACTCTACAAAACTTGACTCTGACTGTACAAGACTTGACTCTGACTGTACAAGACTTAACTCTGACTGTACAAGACCTGACACAGACACCACTACATTACTAAGTAGACAAAGACAACAACATGGACCGATTTTTAGAATGAAACAAATGTAGGCGACAAACATTACGATACAGGCGCATCAACAGTCACATTACATTCAGACGTTACTGAAGACAAAGGCTTTACTGCACATGACAGTGACACAACTCCTTTACTACATAGACCAATAAAGAGACGGCAACGTGACAACCCTGCATGTAGAAATCAGATTAAGTTGTTGACATCTGACATACACTACGAGGACGGGGCATCTACTGAGAGCATTGACACACCAAAGAAGAGCAGGTAGTGGACAGGCACACCTACAGGTAATTAATTCTATATTTGTTGCATCCTCTCTAATCTGGACCACTGAAATGGGCCATCCCGGTAGTCAGGCCACTTTGAAAAGTCCCTGAAATGAGTGACTGGTTCCAAAGCTGGCCAGATAGGAGGGTGTCCACTGTACATCTTTTTCTGATGTGGGACCATTCCATCACTTGACAGTTGGTCCATTCCTTGTTGGGAGGGAGGTATAGTTCTTGTTCTTGTTTGGAGTGATATAGGGGTGAAAGGTGGAATCTTTTGTCCATGTGGTGGCTTTGAGAAAAGCCTTTTTTTTTGGAACAGGGATAGGGGGTGGCTTTGAGAAAAGCCGGTTTGGAATGAGGGGGAGGGAAGGGAAGGGACAACTTAGCTCTCCTGTGGGACTTGTACTGCTTCACTGCTTTATCCACAGTGTTGCAGGAATGTCCCTCTCTGTACGCAGTCTCGTAGTCCTTGCACTTTAAAAAGAAATGTGCTACCATGTCAAGTGTTATTGTCGTTAACATAATAATATCAATCCTACATCACTGCCTCGATCTTCACTATAGTAGCTATATGCATGTGCGCACTTCAGTGCTAACATTACACAGCAGATCCAGGGATGAAGTTTGTGGCTGCATGAAGGCTTCTGTGAGAAGAGGCAGTGATGTAGGATTGATATACGTTAACCCTACATGGCCTTTTTATTTCAGAGAAATATTTGCTCTCTACTAGTATATATTAGCTTATCCTAAAACATAATTATATAGAAGTGGAATTGTATCTCAGTAAGTCATTCTTTGACGAGGATGTGAAGGAAACAGAGAAAATCTTGTTGTCGGTGTCAGACCACATAGTGAGTTTGTGACTGTGCCAATTGGTCCGCAATTGAAGGCAAGGTTGGAGAGTAAGTGCATTAAGACAATTTGGGCATATTGGGAATACAAAACATGCGCTCCATCTACATTATCTGCGGGTAGTGAATCATATAATGCATCTTTGGAATGAGGCGTACAATGGGATAAAGTACTTTGAACTCGGCATGATTGGTATGCTGCGGAATATTTGGTGCCATGCAATATTCCAAGAGTAAAAAATTCTCCCAATGGGGGTTCCCTTCATCACCTATCATGAAAGGAAGTAACCGAACCAAACACCACATTTGAGTAGCTGTAATACAACATGCTACGTATCATACCAAAGTTTTACTCTGTACCTGTTTGTTTCAGTAGATGATCATGAGAAGAGCGAGTTGCAGATGATACGGATTTGGGTTGTTAGTACTGTCAGCACCAGCATAAGAAAATGACTTGATTGATAGCAATCCCAAGAAGTCTTGCACTGATCAGGTATCGGATGAGATCCTTTGTTTCTAGTGGCAGACTTCCTTCAGGATATCATGCATAACATTCATGCAATTAAATGAGATAATGTTGTATATACCACCCCTCCAGTATGGTGCTCCCATGGAGTGTGACACGCTCTCCAGCTGCTCTGCCATGGTCGCATCCTCTACTGAAGTCACCTGTAGTGTCCTACATAGCCACAGTGCCTGTCTGTATCCTGTGTTTGATCTTTATGCATTCAAGTGATATACAACAAACAGACGGACTGTTGTTCAGCTGTGACATGCTGAGCTGGATCCATCTGAAGCCGATGTAAGGTCCTAGAACTTGCACAGAGTTATGTTTCCTGTAGCTAGATGTGTGTTAGGTACATAAAAAAGAAAATTGCAAATATGAATTTCAAATGTAAACCTCCATACTGACCACATACTTTGTTGCTGGGTAACCTCAAG
>LWTN01000112.1 GCA_002101225.1 Cycloclasticus sp. symbiont of Poecilosclerida sp. M
TTCTTCATCTTGAGAGTCAAAGAGTTCCTGCTCCCTTGCGAGGTCTTCTTCTCCGTCAATCAAATCAATGACTGAGAAGTGATGACACTTGAACTTTTCAAAGAGGGACTGTAGGCGTGTGGTAAGGCGTCGTGCGAGGTCAGCAGTATCAGGCGGGCTAGTAGCTTCGAGTTCAGCGAGGCGAGAACGAAGTTTGGTGATTGAGCCACGCACTACACCTCTTTTCTTTCTATTTGATGAGAGAGAGCGTTGAGTAGCTTCAGACATCTCGTCGACAGGCGAAAGTGAGATGAAGGGTAAGTGCAAGTAAAAATAAATGTAGTTCAGGTTCAAAGTAGTCCTCAACAAAGATGACAAAAACAGTAACATTAACAGTAGTATCCAGTAGCATCTCTGTTGTCCCTTGGCAGGTTAAAAAAACCACAATGGTGGGTATGAGAATCCTTACTACAGACCTATACTTACTTATAGCCCAGCCCATGCCCACCCATGTGTTGTGTTTTTGTCTCGGCACCGAAGTGCCGAGACGTAGTGCTGGGAGCATGTATGGTGGTACGTATATTCGCGCGCATAGTCGCAACATTAACAGTTTACCGTTGTGCGCGTGCGCTAATTGATCGTTGTCTCCTAATTAGAGCGCACCAGAGAAACACAAAGCAAGCAAGGGAGTGGAGCTGGAGTCCAGGACTGCTCAGGTGTAAAACTACCCGAGTAAAAACACAATTCCATGGCTGCAGAGAGAAGGTAATGCTCTGGGTAGTACCTAGTAGGTGATAAATGTTTAAGCCTAGGTTAGTGTCACACCCATACCATACAGGGGGCTTTGCCCCTATAGCTAATTATTCTGATGACACTTTCCACTTCCAGGTGATCAGCCAACCCTATCAGCCAGAGAGAAGCCTCAGGTGAAGAGAGAAGCCCCAGCACTGTCAGCCAGAGAGAAGCCAGAGTACCTATACCTGCCTGCATTCTTATCTATACCCATAACACTAATCTATCTTGTACTTTGAGTCATTATATCAAGTGATAATAATGTTATGTCCTCTTGATTTTGTGTAGCTAGCTATGTGCCGAGACGTTAGTCTTTTTCAAAGACTAACTTGTTATTGCTGACTTGACCTAAAAAGTCGAAAAATCGAATTTGCAGGCTATCTAAAGACTTTGTGGCTCTTCTTGAAGCATTCAGGAGTGTCAAACTCTGTCAAACTCTCACTTCAAACTAGTTGCTTACCTAAAAATTAATTATAAAAACAGTGTACATGGTGTCATTTTGTATCCTCATAAAGATACTGATACAGTATGAAACTTGCTTACTATGCTCCTAGCTCACAGTGATGTCGAGCATCTGAAGCTTTTCACGGACACACCCACCATGACGCATCCTACATACTGCCCGTTCTCCTCCGAACACTCCACACCCACCTCCTGTTCATCTGGAGCATTACCCATGGGCCTGCCATCAACCAAACCACTCCCAGAGGTGTGATGAGATAGGTCAAGTCCCAATCAAGGATATGAGACCCAGTTGGGACAAAAATAGGGGGGAAGAGTATCAACACAGTGTACATACATACACTAAAAGTAAAATATCTAGACTTACAGGCACTACTTACTGACAACAGCAGACTCGCAGAGTGTATCAGTACAAGATAGTTAGTGTGTTTGTTGACCTTGTATTAGCTATGCTGTACTCTGACCCGCATAAAAATGCAGAACTCATTCAACATTTGAAACTGGCGCCTTCTATTGATATCTGGGGCATGCCTAGAGGGATGCCCTACAAGTTTACAATTGATCTTTTTGCACAGGGCAGACACCATGGAGGATTTTGTGCCAACCATTAGCTTCTTCTCGAACGGGTGGCACTTTAGGAGGGTAGCTCGAAGGATTTCTAGATGCCTGTGGAGCTTCTGTACTAGCTTAACAAAAGGGTTCACCTGCGTCTATAGCAAAAATTTCTCTGAAATAAAAACCTTCAGTTGCTAGCTAAATACTGGAGCTTGCTTCTTGATGCCTTAGTGGAAAAGAAGATCTGCACGTACCAAACACTAGAAATACACCAGAATCAAATCGCCCCAAGACTTACAGATCGTGGAGCGAGGAGGCTATGCTGGATGCCCTGAAGTCTGTTTCTGAAGGCATGGGGGTCAATAGAGCAGCTCTTGTTTCACATACAACTCCAATATGTTGCAAGGGGTATTATCCTATGATGGCCTCAGGTAAAGAGCAGGGTCAAGGAATTTTTTTTTCCAAAAATAAATTAACAGGGAAAGGGTTCAGGTATGTCTGTTCTTCAGAAGATATGCGGAGTATCCTAATAGTTTGGAATGCAGGCTGAGTCGGAGAGAAGCTGGGATAGTAGGCAGGGTATAGCAAGCAGGTCGCAGAGCACAGGTGGTTGGCCATAGCAACACGTATGTTTTATAATAAATACTCCGTGTCCGATTTTTGGAGGGCGAGTTTGGGAAGCCTATATACACTTCTCTGAGGCCAAGCAGATGAATTTGTGCTTCCAGGCACACTTGGAAGTGGTGCGCTTCTTGCCAAACAGATAAGATACTTCCTCTTTTGCTAGTCTCTTCCCTTTCCCTTATTTGCCTTGTAGCGATTTAAATTAGCCAAGCAACAATCAGCTGCTGCAAGGACTATAATACAAAAATACAATTCAGGACAGCTTATGAATGAAACCTATTTGCACTGACCCACACAAACTTCCAGCACCAAAAAATTACTGGGCGTCAGCATGGTTCGTCAGTGATTACGCAAATCTTTTAGATAGCTGAATATATCTGGTGGTAGTATGGACTTTGCTGTAATGCATCAATTTAGCTAGCCAAACAGACAGCATGTTGTTTTCAATTGCTGAATTTTAACAACCCCTAGCTCAGTGTTTCATCTGCATGGGGTGTCTCGTACAGACTGTCTAGCCACTGCTAGCTAAGCTTACCTCTTTGTTCCACCGCTAATTCCAACTTCCATCTCTTCTCTGCCATCTCCAGCCACTTCTTTGTGGGTAAAAACAAGCAGGCTTGCTCCTGGCAGGTATCCCTGGACATCGCAGAGTCTCCAGGTAAGTCAGTAGCAACCACAGAAACTTGTTCTAAAAGGTTGAGTCTACCGCAAGCAGACCCATTTTCGATCATTGACTTCTAAGGCCTCTAAGGCCTCTAGCACTTACAGACTTACCAACCTGGGAGATCACGTGGCTAGGTGTGTGCTATGTTGTGTGGCTAGGTGTGTGCTATGTTGTGTGGCTA
>LWTN01000113.1 GCA_002101225.1 Cycloclasticus sp. symbiont of Poecilosclerida sp. M
GGGGGTGGTTTCCTGTGGTGAGCACAGCAATACACCACTATAGCCCCAGCAGCAAACCCAGCCATCACTCCAACAATGAACAGCACCACACCCACCACTGTTGTCAACACAACACTAGAACCTGCAAATAGTGTCAAAAGCTAATGTTCTGAGTAAATTAAGTAGATCAGTCAAAGCCTCAAGATACTCAACATTGAATAAGGTAAAGCAATAGGTGACACATTCTGGACACTGGATAGCTAATTTCGGACAGCTTATAAATATTATACCCGCCAGGATATCTGACTCCAAAGCTAAATTTGCTCAGTTATAGTAGCAAGGATTAATCGTTTTCCAAATCCTGTAGCTGAAAATAAACCTGGTCTGAAATAAAGAACTGTCAAATAGGGTGTAACTAGGACATTCTTGCATATCTCTACCTATTGCACTAGCCAATTATGTAGGTGGAGACAGATACAAGATGGGTAAGGTGTTGCTTTGACAAAGTAATGTTGTCCAAATACCTAAACTGCTGCCAGTGGAGGTGGATATTGTTGAGCTGGTTGTCAGTAAAGTACTTCCAGCTGTTTCTGTTGTCGATGTTACTGCATCAATAATAATATACACAAACACACAGCTATCAGAATGAACCTGAATAACAAACTGTAATGAATTGCTTGTGTGCAGAGTCAAATTTCATACCTGATGTGCTGCACTGCACATCTGCAGGGTTTGGTGTCCACAGGCCAGTGCTGCCACAGGTGCTAGTGATGGGGTCTGAAGGGATGAGTCCCTCCTCACACTGGAAGGTCACAGTAGCCCCCTCAGTAGTACCAGACACACCACTAACAACACCATTGGAGGGAAACTCTGGCTGGCCACAGTCAACTAGTAAACCAATCATGTAGAATGACAACAAGTGCTGGCCTAGCTCATGCACATTACTAACCTGTGCAGTCATGGAGTGCTGGATCAGGTGACCACAGGCCATTGCTCCCACACACTGCTGTGGATATATTCCGAGGCTGGAACCCTGGCCCACACTGATAGGTGATCTCAGCACCTTCATTAGTGGCAGTTAAATCATAAATCATTCCATTGACAGGCACTGAAGGACTTGGACAACCAGCTGGACATAATAATCAACTGTAACTAGAGAATTCAGCACAACAACCACATGCAGTGTGCACCAAGTATACACATGTAGAATGCTATAATGATCAGGTATACACTCACCTATATTGAATGTATCTGTTGCCTCCTGCACTCCATCACATGTTGTGCTGATGGTCACAGTGACCATGTAGGTGGTGCTGTAGTTTACAGTTATGTTGATGTGGGTGGAGTCAGTGTCTGGTATGGCACCAGATAAAGGGGCAGGAGTTGTTACAATAGTGTACATGACATTCCCTCAATTTGTGGGCGGAGTCCACTCAATGGTCACATTGGCCTGCTCAATACCATACACCATGTTGCTCACCATCACATCACTGGGTGGACCTGGATAATACAAAACAATTCAAAATCCATGTAGCGTCATTGTTTCTCTTACTTAGTGGTGTGGGAAGAGAGCATGGAACTCCCATGCTAACTGTTTAGACAGCAGAATTGTTACTAGCAAGTAAACTTTTACGGCACGCCAGATATAGACTGGATATTGATTGGTAGAGTTTGTGATTGGTATAGAGTTGCATAGAGAGGATTGTTTGCTCTGAGCCAGAGGAGTGCTAGATATATTTTCTGGTGGTCTACCTGCTGCAACATAACAGTGTCCAGAAAGTATCTGCTGAGCAACACCAACTGTAGATAGAAATGTTTCCCCTAGAGCGCGCTTGCGCCACGCTGTTGGGTTCTAATCCAGAAATTTTTACATTCCCCCCCCTCTTTTTTTAGTATGTAATACTGCTTTGCTTGTGCCAGAAACAGATTATTATTTTTTGGCACACAAGTCAGACAGTAAGCTGTAAGGAATGAAACTAGTAAGCAGTACTGGGTGGAATTTGGGGTGTGGTCTAAAATGCCGCTCTGTTATTTTTTGGGGGGAAACCCGGGATAGGATTAGTTCAGACTGTGTCAGAGGGAGGGGTATGGAAAATGAAGGACACTGCAAACTGACCACCTGGAAGGATTAGCTATGACTGACTTTCAGAACATGATTATTGGTCAATCAGGTGCACAAATCATTGCTGAGTAGCCCAAGAAGGCCACTGGGACTTGGTTAGCTGTGCATTGCACTTGGAAAAAACAAACGACTGTGGTGTCCATGTCAAGTCAGTTGGAAAATTGGTAGAGCTGCGAACATGGCAATGGTCTAGAGTTTGAGTGGATTTAAACCTTTTTTGTTAGGTACCTGCATCACTCTAGTAGCCAAGTGTTGCTGCAGTTGCCTGTTGTCATCTATTAACACCTGACAGCTCACGCTGTTCATAGTTTTCTGTTCTCTGCTTACCCGCCTGGCTTCCAACCTTTGCTCCTGCTCGTATTAAGTTGTATTCCCGCCTACCCTAGGCCCTGTAGCTAGTCTTTGTTCATGTTGTTCCTTGCTCTCTCATTCTCAGCCATATGCATGGTTGCACTTTGCACTCCGGTCATACAACCACGGATGCCTTCGACACTATGTCTCGGCACTCCAGTACGAGACAAAAATAGAACAAGGACACCAATGGTGACAACAGTATACCCGCTATTATTGCATGGGTACTGAAGTCAATTTTAGTAACAATATATTTCGCTGTCTCTACTAGTTGTATGCCCTCTTCCCGCTAGGGTCTACGCCCTTGGCTGAAAGTACGAATAGCAATTATACAAGTTGGCTATGCGAACCTTAAAGTAAGTAACATAATTCATTATTTCGCAACTTCGTAGTGTAACCGGCACATGTGTTACCGCTTTCGTTGCTACGCAGCATCCAACATTTTTACCAAGCTTCACAACCTCAGAGGTAACCAACACATGGTGTTACCACATGTGACAGGCTATATGAAAAGGGACCACTTCACGCGCTTATTCAATTTCCAGTACGGTGGTTCTAATCTCAACTTGGGGGGAAAAAATTTTTTTCCCAGTTTTCTTTTTTTCCCTTCCAACAGGAACCTGGGTCTTTCCCCTAGCTTCCTGCCAAGTTTGAGAGGAAACACTTCTAAGGGTGCTAGCGCGCAATTTGAACTTGCTCACCTAAAAGTCAGCCGCCACTGAATTTCAATTTACGGATGCCCAGGTGCATGCATAATACACAATGAACAATGTAGATGTATGGCATATGCAGTGTATCTTGCTGCTTTTTGACTTGTGTTACCTGCAAACAACAAAACTTAATG
>LWTN01000114.1 GCA_002101225.1 Cycloclasticus sp. symbiont of Poecilosclerida sp. M
CACTACATGTACACACTCTACACAAAGACATCACTCACTACATGTACACACTCAACACAAGGACATCACTCACTACGTACATGTAACACTCAACACAAAGACATCACTCACTACATGTACACACTCAACACAAGGACATCACTCACTACGTACATGTAAGTGTCACTCAACACACTCAACATTCAACACAATGACATCACTCACTACATGTGCTGGCCCTCCTATCTCCAGCCACACCTCTGCTTTCTATACAAGTTCAGAGGTGGGGCCTGAGACATCAGTGTTGGAAGAACCTGAAGAGGTTAAAGGTACTCCTTGACCAGCCTTTGTATAATATTAGAAAACAGTCCACTGACCTACCAAAACTTATCAGCCACCTGCTGAAGTTCTGATTGTTTTAAATTTACAGCTACTGTGGAGTGTAATAACTGGCTGTAAAAGTGTGATATAAAGGTACCCTCATCCGAATAAGGGTGAAAGGGACAAAATGTTAGCTGCAGGGAGGGAGTTGTCATGTCTCCAGAGCCACTACGTGAGAGGATGTTGCTTCCTGGAGTACTTTGGATCGATATACTATACTATAGCATGAGCAGTATGTTTCATCTTACAGACAAGCAAGACAGTCTATACCTAGTACCTACCTGGCCAACAAAAAGTTAAGGTAAATATTTATGACTTTAAGTGCCTTGACAACAGAAAGACCACTGTATAGACAACAGCTGTTCAGGGGGCGTGGCCAGGCTCTGCATCTGGTGCGCGAGCTAGGGATCTATGCTAGCATGCATCTGCTGATTTCAACCTCATGCTTTTGAAGGGTTGGGATCTAACGAAGGTCACTATACCTTCAAAAGTATAATTATACGGTGTCAAAAAAAGGAATGAAATTGTCTATGAAAATACTGTTAGTGCTGACTAATCACCTCTGCCTAGCTAGAAGTCTGAGAACTAGCTAGAAGTCGAGGACAAAGTACAAAGTTGATGTCGCATGTGTGCTTCTAGGACGGAATGTAACAGGATGCACGTGACATGGCAAAACTTCACGCTACCTTTCGTACCTCCTCTGATGTGTACCAGGCTGTCCTCGCTATAAAGGGGCACTAGGGACAAGATGGTCTGCACAATGTCATGCTGTATTATTCATTAACCTTAATTATGGTTTGCACTTACTGTACTGTTATCAGCATCAAACATCAGATCCAACAGAGTGAAGTATGTACATGTGTATAAATAAACATAATATTAGTTCCTTGATCAGTAATGACTGTGTGCAAGTGTGTGTTATTGCATATGAATAACAATCACTGGATTGCCCTCATGTATAGCTCATGATAGACCCTTTTCACATAAGAAAAACACTTGAGTGTTTTGTAGTGCATAAGTGCAGATAGCTAGGCTCTCTTTTTGACAAGAAACGGACCAGCTAACTACTTTTTGTCTCGGCACTGAAGTGCCGAGATGTAGTGCTGGGAGCAGCGATAGTGGTGGTACATAAATACACGCGCGCAAACGCATGAATATACCGTGTTAATTAATTACATTTCTATCCTAATTAGTGCACACCATGTAAAGCACAGAACAGGGCAGGCGTGGAGCAGGAGTGCAGGGCTGCTCAGGTGTGAAACTACCAGAGTAAAAAACAACACAAGCTGAGAATCATCCATGGCCACAGAGAGAAGGTAATACGGTAGCCAAGGGTAGTAGGTCATAATCATAGGTTGCTTAGTGTTGCCTAGGGGTAATTTCTTCAGTGTCACACCCATACCACACAGGGGCTTTGCCCTTATCCTGTTAGCACCTGACGACACTTCACTTCCAGGTCAGCCAACCGAGAAGCCCCAGCCAGAGAGAAGTCAACCCTGTCAGCCAGAGAGAACCCCATGTCAGGCAGAGAGAAGCCCCAACCTGTAGAGTAGCTACCTGCCTGCATTCTTCCAACTATCTAATAACATGACACTAGTAGTATAATCAAACTTTATAATATTGGTCTTGATTTTGTGACATTTTCTTTCTTTCAAAGACTAACTTGTTAGAGTAGAGACAGAGCTATTCCAGCCATTAAACTTACCCATAATGCTTATGCGAAAAAGCCTATTACAAACTTGTTGAGTCATAAATCAGTGACTATTGTACTGTGTAGGAGGGTTTGAAGATATCTGCAGCAAATGGGATGAGTAGCTAGCAACACAATATCATAACTGAGAACTAGCAAGCTCAATTTTCTATGGCGAAGTGGGGCTTGTACAACCTCTATTCTATATGTGCATAGAGGTGCAGTCTCCAGTGTGCAGTGACTCAGTGTCTCCAGTGTCTCCAAAGTGATAGCAGTCTCCAGTGTCTCCAGTATGTGCTGTGTCTCCAGTGACAGGAGCCAATCTACTATTGAACAAAGACACCCCACAATAGAACTACGTATAAAAAACTTTGAACAGTTACATTATCTACAACAACTATGCGAAGATGGAATACTTACTCAAACCGAATATATGGAGCAGAAATCAAACTAATATTGTTGTTGTTGTGACTATATCATGATCGTGTATTATACAGCTGAAAGCTAGTAAATATCACATTGAGATATCCATCCTTGGCAATCAGACGGTGAAAATGATGCAAATGCAGCCAGCGTTATAGTTTCAATGTCACTGATATCCATGGTTCGCTCGAAACTCTTAATTTCAGTGACTTTTGACCTTTGAAAAGGCTTCTTTCATTGGGTTTAGGTCGGGTGAATAAGGTGGTAAGAATTGAACCAATGCTCCTACTTCCTCAATCATTTTCACCACTGAGGACGACACTGTACACCGTCAAAAGGCTGTAGTTGGGGGAGAAGGAATTTTTGCACAAAGTCATGTACAGTACGTGATATCTTCTGCAGCTCCAGTAATCACCTCTTTATAACTCCATGGCATACATACAACCGGAGCTCTAAAATGACTTTGTACTGCCTTCCAGAAAAAATATTCTGTGAGCATTTCTAATATCCCATCACAAATATGCAACTACACCACTATAGTATCGATAAAATTATAGTGCAACATTTCGTGTATGTAGCGCCACCGAGGTTACCTTGTTACAATTTTGTTACAATTTTGTTACAATTTACACGCGGCTTTTGCGCGGCCATGTAAAAGCCGCGCGGCCCATGGCCGATCGGTCAAATATTTGGCCGCTAGCGGCCTGACCCCTCTCGGCCATAGTACAAGGGCGTATCGACCCACCGTAGGTGGGGCAACTCTCGCATAGCTATATAGATATAGAGGGCGAAATGCTAGCGGTTACTAAATTTAAATCAAAATCTGACACGTT
>LWTN01000115.1 GCA_002101225.1 Cycloclasticus sp. symbiont of Poecilosclerida sp. M
GTCTGCTAGAGTCAACCTCCCATCCTGACTTTGGGAGAGAATATTATAAGACGAATTGAAGTCTTGTAGTTCAGAAAATGCAGTTATAATGGTATTTTTTACCACCTGGGCACTCATCTCCCTGGTGAAATCAACTTTCCTGATTCTGCCATTTGTGACCAAGTCTTTTCTGTGCTTGCCTCGTGGAATAGTAGTCGGCACACGACGTGCACGGAGAAAGGCAAGGTTGAGTTTACTGGGCTTCACACGGGCACTTTTCTTCCTCTTCTTTTGCTCAGCAAAGACGCAGTCACTGCCGGGATCAAAATTGGCTGCCAGTTTTGGCAAAGAAGCTTGAGATGAAGGGAAGAGCTTGCTAAGGGCAGTTGCTTCTAGTCGTGATGGCTTCATCACTTGCTACGGCATCTAAGGTGCTCTGATGAGGATCACCCTAAAGAGAATTTACAGTACATGATATTTTTGCAATGGTGGGGATATAATTATACTTACCATAATTGGTCGATAATCTAGAGCATGCACATGCAGATCTAAATTGTATTGTGGACACTTGGCTTACTGTACTGATGGCTGCTCCCAGAATACATTTTGAGAATAATGGCCTATATTATGGGGGGCTATAATTATGGTTAGCCATTGCATTGGTGCCTTTTTTCCGTTCAAGTATAACACATGCACAACCTCTCACTTTACAGTGCTGAGAAAGGTTTTGTTATGCTCAAAAATTGACAGAGTGAAACTGAGATGTCATGAGTAAAAGTGATTTGTGTGTGACCTCATTCCTCATTAAGAATCAACACCTTTTTGGAATCAGAACTGCTAGAATAAAGGACTTGGGAACAGGTTGTTGTGCCCTGAATTGTAAGATTTAAAAAAAAATTGTCAGGAGTTTGGGTCATTATGAAGATGGGGAAGTTAGTACACTACTTACAAGCTTAGAAAACTTGACAAGAGTGACTTCATCTCCCCCTGTAACTTGGTGGATATCAGTGACATCAACATACCCCCACTTCTTGGTAGAATATAAACCTCCTTCGAGATGGACTGTGCGACTTTATTCCCCACAGGCGCAATGGTGATGTCTCTTCCAGGGAAATGCTTCAATATCTCTCTCTCCACTTCAATATAGAGGTCTGACTCCTCGGGAACAGTTATCACGTGCCTGGAATTTTCAAAATTGACTCAATTATGGGAGGAATGCTTGACCACCTCGATTGTCCAGAAAACGAGTACGAGAGGTGAATGATGAGTTTCAGCCACCACCCCTTGCATCACAAGTACCAGCCAACTCAGGTGATTTCAAAGCACACTATTCATTTGACTATGCACAGCAAGTCCACTGTCCGTCAGACCTGGTCCAATTTTACTTTTTAGTACCAAGGAAGTGCAGTGTGTTTGGGGTGTGCTGTGAAGCTGTTCCTCGGCAAGTGAACTTTCTTTGCAACGAGGCAGCTGATTGCGGCAAAGGGGTCAATGTGGTAGTTAGTCAACTCCATTACTTCTGGCCTGGGCGAGAAGGAGGTGTTCCTACATGCAGACAACTGCTCAGGCGCCAAAACAAGAATAATTGCATGCTGCAGTATTTTGCTTGGCGCGTGATGACGGGGAGACATACGCAGATCACACTGTCTTTTCTTATGGTAGGTCATACCCAGACTGGTGTTTTGGCTGTTCAAGCGGCTTTATCGGAGGTCGCAGGTGGGAAGCTTACAGGCCATTGCTCAAGCGGTGAATGATTCTGCTCACTGCAATTACGCTCAGCTCAATGCAACAGAAGATGGTGCCATTGTCGTTCAGACACTCAATTGGGCAGACTTCTTTGCACCAACTACAGGGAACATGACTGTGCAAGTTCTAGGTAAATCAGCTTCAGATGGATCTGTCACAGCTGAATATCACTCTGTGTAACATTCTGACTTGAATGCATGAAGATGCATGAGTGGGGAGGGCACAGTGACAAACATAGCATACAGACAGTCACTGTGGCTCTGTAGGACACTACAGGTGACTTCAGTAGAGGATGCGACCATGGCAGAGCAGCTGGAGAGCGTGTCACACTCTATGGGTTGGTCTACTTATTCGACGACCTGCAGAATAGCTGGCTAGGCTGACCTCTTCTGTTGTCAGAGCCACCACTAAGTCCCAACTTCCATCTCATCTCTGCCGTCTCCAGCCGCTTCTTAGCTGGTAAAAACAAGCAGGCTTGCTCCTGGCAGACGTATCCTCCATAGAAATCACCAGCAGAGTCTCCAGGTAAGTCAGTAACAGTCACAGAAGCTCGTTCTAAACAGTTGAGTCTACGGACAACATTTTCGAACGAATTCTAACATGTAGCAACCAACCTTAAGTATTCACTCTAGTGAACTCCTTAAGGCTGAGCATATGTTGCAACATTTTATCGTACAATTCCTTGCCTTTATCCAGCACAATGAATGTGCACAGTTTAATTCACCTGTGTGGATCAGTACAGCGTTGTGGACCATTATGGTCTTACTCTTGCTTTGGCTTTGAGAGCATGAATGGGAATCTAAAAAAACACTGCCATGGAACTCGCAATGTCCTACCACAACTTGTGCGCAATCTCAGGTTGCATCAAAACATTAGTGATCAGCACAGTACAAGCAAGGGTGATAATGGAGTACTTGGAAGAGTAAAGCATACACAGCTACGTGCAGATTATATCAAAGTTCTGGAAGATGCACATTTCACTGTTTTAAGTTCTACTCTTCCTGTATTTTCGCGCTACAGGTTGGAAGGCGTAGTCTACCAAGTGTGCAATAGTGCAAGATTACGGAATAGTGCAACATGCAAGTTTAAGGTTCTATTGAATTTGGCACTATACGTTGTTTTTGCTTCTGCAACAGAATCCCTGTGGCCATAATATCCATCTTTTCTTCTGTCAAAAACATATTTGATGGTTAGACAACTCTTCAACTAGCTCGTGTGTGTTTACCGCAAGGAAACTTTCAACTTCAAACAATCTTATAGCAGTTCCTGTCACATCAATCGGTGTTAAATGTGTTCATATCTCGAACAAGTCCAAACTCTTTGATTACATAATACCATTGCCAAACTCTTATGAACATCATTAATAATCATAATAATGAATCTTCAAGATTGCATGGCATCATTATAGCGAAGGTGTTTGAGGTGAATGACTGCATTTAACAACTCCAATGCCTTCGTATTATAAGGTCAAAAGTCTGATTGGAACCAGTGAAACATTCACCATCGGTACCTTGCCTAATTAGTGTTACAAAGAAGCTAGTTGTTCAATTGTTATCTTAATAGTATTGTGATTCATTCCCCTATAAGCT
>LWTN01000116.1 GCA_002101225.1 Cycloclasticus sp. symbiont of Poecilosclerida sp. M
CACACAATACCACAAGTATATAGTGCACTTTACATTCTGCTGTATTCTTATAGTGGATAACTTACCATCTTCATCAGTCCTAGCTGTGACTGGGTCACTCTGTGCTCCTAGTGCAACTGTGAATGCTTGCACAAAGATAGTATAGTTGGCAAATTTCTCCAAGCCTGTTAGTTGAACAGCAGTAGTGGTTTCATTAACAGTTAGAAGATTATCATCCATCACGTCATTTCTTGTGTATGAGACTTGATAGCGTCTGATAATTCCATTGGGCATGCTCGGCTCAGTCCAGGTCACATTGATAGCAGTGGAGGATGAGGCCATTGCTGTGACACCAAGTGGAGCTGATGGTGCTGAAAGATACAAGATAAAAGATAAAACAGTTACTAGTAGCTAATGTAAACATTTATCTCACTGAGCTTACCATCTTCGGCTGTTATGGCTATTGTCGTGGCACTCATTCCAGTCCCAGCACTAGTTACAGCTGCTACTTCAAATGAGTAGTTTGTGAAGGGAGACAACATATCAGCAATAAAGGTGGTATCCTCTATATCATTTGTATTGAGTGGTCCTGAATCAATTGAAATGGTAAGTCTGTATGAAGTAATCAAGCCATTAGTGATCTCCGGTTCTTGCCAGGATATTGTAATGGATTCTGGACCATTGACTGTTGCAGTAAGATTTCTTGGTACTCCAGGTACTACAAGGAAAGGCATAAAATAGCACACAATAACAATGGTTTACACTTACTGTCTTCATCAGTAGTTGCTGTCTGAGGACCAGATGAATCCCCTTCTCCTGCACCAGTACTAGCTGAGATAGTGCACATGTATTCAGTGAATGGTGTGAGCCCTTCCAAAGTGGCAGTAAAAGTGGAGCCACCGGCAGTAAGTGGTGTTATATTAGAACCAGTTGTGCTGCAGCTTATAGTGTAGCCAGAAATGATGCCATTTGTGGTTTCTGGTACCATCCATGAAGCTGAGAGTGTGGCAGAAGATCCATTCACCCTTAAAAGGGTGAAACTGGTAGGTGCAGATGGAACTATAGACACAAAATGAATTTAATCAATTATAATTAGCCAATGCTCTTACCATCTTCATCAGTAGTTACTGTCTGAGGACCAGATGAATCCCCTTCTCCTGCACCAGTACTGGCTGAAATAGTACACATGTATTCAGTGAATGGTGTGAGTTCTTCCAAAGTGGCAGTAAAAGTGGAACCATTGACAGTAAGTGGTGCCAGCATCATTATATTAGAACCAGTTATGTTGCAGTTTATAGTGTAGTCAGAAATGATGCCATTTGTGGTTTCTGGTACCATCCATGAAGCTGAGAGTGTGCTAGAAGACCCATCCACCCTTGTGAGTGTGAAACCCCTTGGAGCTGATGGAACTGCAGAGAATAAAACATCATTATAATAGTACTGAATATCTCTTAATTCCTAACCATCTTGCTCTGTCGTGGCCACAGAGGGTTCAGAAGCATCACCAACTCCTCCATTGGTAGTGGCATACACAGAACACTCGTATGTTGTAAATGGATCAAAATTGAAGTTTGCATCTAAAGTAACTGAGATCTGTTGATCTTGCGTCGTTACATCAAAGGTGAACATTTCACTGTTATTGCACGTGACTGTGTAATTCTGTATCAACCCATTGGTCATTGCCGGGATGTTCCAATTTGCCTCTAGTGCTCGAGGATTATCGGTAGCAGTAGAGAGGGAAAAGACTCTCGGGACAGATGGAGCTGTAGAAAACCAAGTGTGTACATACTGACTACAGTTATAACAACATACCGACCTGCTTCTTCTGTGCGAATTGGTCCTACAACATTACTTTCCATTCCTTCATGGATCACAAATAAGTCAAAGCCAAAAGAGTAGGCTCTAACCACAAAGTAGTACTCAGTGAACGGAAGAAGTCCCTCGGCTGTATACATTTGTGATCTATTATCATTCCTTATTTCTAGAGTGATATTCTGATCAATAGCACCATTCAGTGACGAAGATGTGCCATATTGAACCACATAGCCTTCTATGGACCCACGAGGAGTCTCAGGGTAGTCCCAAGAGAGAGTGATGGAATTAGATGTAGTCGACTCAACCGTGAAATTAGTTGGGGGACTAGAAGCTGCCGGGTCTGTGTTTGCAAATTGTGACAATTCCTCTCCTAAACCAATCCTGGTTGCTGCCACAACAGTGATTGTATATATAGTAAAAGCCTCTAGACCTGTGATATTAACAGCATATGCCACATCTTGATTTGCTGTTATGTTTATTGTTTGCTCAGTGCTGGAAGATGCACCCATTACCACATAGTGAATTTCATATCTGATGACGATGCCATTTGGAGAAGAAGGAGGTGAGAAAGTGACCATAATGGCTGTGGAATTAAGATCTCTCACCATCAGAGATGATACTGGGCCTGGAGCTGGAATATTACATCAGAAATGAACTATTAATTTAGTGTGTATTATCATACTTACTATTTTCATTTGTCAGGACAATCATGACATCACTTGGCTCCCCTGATGCAACAGTTATGGCTAAAATGGAGATGGAATAGTTTGTGAAGGCTTCTAAATCAGTAATGTTGAACTCCAGTCCATCACTACTGGTGTTAAGAACAGTGGAGCTGCTTGCATTAGCTGTTGGGAAGTATGTGATCTGATAGTCTCGTATAATTCCATTTGGCATCTCTGGAGCTGTCCACACCAGTACAATGGTTGAAAAGACAGGACTTATTGCAGATACAATATTTGGCGCAGATGGAGCTATAAAATAATACCAGTATGATCACATAAAATTATTAACTAAAGAAACTTACCATCTTCATTGGTCCTAGCTGTGACTGGGTCACTCTGAGCTCCTAGTTCAACTGTGAATGCTTGCACAAAGATAGTGTAGTTGGCAAATTTCTCCAAGTCTGTTAGTTGAACAGCAGTAGTGGTTTCATTAACAGTTTGAGTATCATCGCCTATCACATCATTTCTGGTGTATGAGACTTGATAGCGTCTGATAATTCCATTGGGCATGCTCGGCTCAGTCCAGGTCACATTGATAGCAGTGGAGGATGAGGCCATTGCTGTGACACCAAGTGGAGCTGATGGTGCTGTAGAGGTCAAAGGTGATATGAAGCATAAACAAGTTTTGTATTATACAGCCATAGTCACACAATACCACAAGTATATAGTGCACTTTACATTCTGCTGTATTCTTATAGTGGATAACTTACCATCTTCATCAGTCCTAGCTGTGACTGGGTCACTCTGTGCTCCTAGTGCAACTGTGAATGCTTGCACAAAGATAGTATAGTTGGCAAATATCGCCAAGCCTG
>LWTN01000117.1 GCA_002101225.1 Cycloclasticus sp. symbiont of Poecilosclerida sp. M
CGGTGATGGAAAAGGCGATAACCCATCCGACCGCTGCGAAGTTGGTTGAAGCGGGTCGCCGCCGCTTGGTCAAGCAAGCTCAAGAGGCAAAGCTCAAGTTGCGGCAGAATTACAACCGGGTGGGGCCCGCGCTCAGTGTGCAAGTGGCGCGGTATGCACACGCACGCCAAGGCAAGCGGTTGGCCCGATGCTTGAAACACCAGAAGACCATTACCGGCAGGGTGGTGCGCGACATCGAGCGGCAATTGCCGCGAGTAGCGCCAAAGCAACTCGCCCAGCGCTGGCAACAAGCGGTGACGCTGGTACGCCGGGTACTGGCACAAAAGCGCACAGACAAAGGCAAGGTGTATAGCCTGCATGAGCCGCAGGTGGATTGCATTGCCAAGGGCAAGAGCCGCCACCGCTACGAGTTCGGCACCAAGGTCTCGGTGACCACCACCTGGCAAGACAACTTGGTGGTGGGCATGGCCAGCCTACCGGGTAATCCGTATGATGGCCATACGCTAGGCGGTGCTTTACGACAAGTGGCCCAACTCACCGGCGTGCACCCACGTGAGGTGTATGTGGAGCGCGGCTATCGCGGCCACGGCGTCGAGGATACCAAGGTGTATATTGCCGGGGCACGCCGCGGCATAGTTGCGGCGGTCCGCCAGCGCATGCAACGACGCAATGCCGTGGAGCCAATCATCGGCCACATGAAAGCGGATGGGCGTCTGGGGCGCTGCCCGTTAAAAGGCATCGCTGGCGACGCGAGTTTTGCGTCGTTGTGCGGCTGCGGCCAGAATTTACGTCTCATTCTGCGGTACCTGCAGGATTTTTTGCGCCTGTTTTCGTTGGGGCGCTTGCGGCTTCCTCAAGGTTGCTTCGCAGCAGGTGCGCCAGTGTCTCTTTTGCGAGCTCTTGCTTTTCCAGTTTAAGGGTTAATCAGACCCGACTATTTATATGTAAACTAATGTTTTGCTTGCTTTTATCAAAAAGCGTTGCCATTTGCGCTTGCGTTAACCAGACGCTATCCTGGCTGAAACTGACTTCAAGCACAGCACTTCCATCGCTGCCTTGATAGATCACAACCTGACCTGTTTCTTGATTTGGCACTGTTCCCTTCGGGATCTTCGGCCAATTTCCTTATATTTAAGATGTATCTTGTTTTTCCGGCTCTTTGCCGGTGACCGTACGGAAAGAAGCTGCATTGGAAAACTCACGAGCAAGTTTTGTTACCCACGCCTCGGTATACAAATAATCGCCGTGCGCCGCATCAAATGCACAGAAATCCAGATTAGTCCGATTTCGATGTTCATCAGATTGAAGAGGCCTGACAGCAAAGTGCTGCCATGCAGCAGTATGGTCACGCATCGTCACTTGAAAAGGCGAGGCTTTCCTCAATTTATTGACGACCTGGCCGGGCAAGTAAGAGTAGAGATTTGGATCGTGGACTTTCTTTTCCCGGATAATGGCGGACATCTTATCCAGCTCTTCCGGGCTGGGTTCATCTGCATGTATGAGTTTAGCGGAAAAATCCGCTAAACTTTCTCGATTTACTGCTTTTGACGTCAAGTAAACTTGGATGGCATACCTTTTACTATACAAAATAGTGGATGTCAGACCATCTCGAAATTTCTCAACGTATTCCTTTACTTCTTTCCCCATTCTCGTAGCTAGTGCACGCTGGGCTTTCTGTTTCTCAGCAGGTGTAATCTTGGAAAACTGAAGGGAAAATTCAAGTTGATTCGCAAGCGAATATCTGCCTCCGAAATTACTGTCCAACATTGCTTCAAGGTTATGCAATGCAGCTTGGCATTCGCCGAAAACCGATGGGTCTAATGTAGGCAAATGCCGATGTTCAATTATGTTTCTGAGGCCAATCAAGAATTTAAGATTTACCCGTTCAGCAGGATTCTTATCCTTCTGATTTTTGTAATACTGCTCCAGGCATTCTGCCAAACCCCAATACTTTGGTTCACCGTCTATTTTCTCATAGCGGATAGCCTTTGTACCTTTCTTTCGGCGCCACGGCTTCTGGTTCTCCTGGAAAAACAAGGCATGGAATAATGCCGTCCATGCCATAACGATCAGAATTACATACAGAGCGGTTCTGAATTGAGAGCCAGGGTGGTTGTAAGCACCAACAGCATACACCGCACAGGTCTGGCATTTCACCAGATGGTTTTTGACGTTTTGCGACAATTTTCTAGGCAATGATTAACTCTCCATAGTTCGCAATCCCGTAAGGCTTTACCAAATGAACAACCGAGGAATGCTCGGTTGTTGCATTCTTAATTGTAATGCCATCTATCGTGTGGTAGCTTCAGCCTTGATGTTGATAACTTCTGCCGTCAGTTCGCCTGCAAAGGCTTTTTGCAAAATGGATTGTGTTAGCACGGTCAAGGCGGTGAGCTTTTGAAAAAATTGTAAAGCTGGAGTTAAGGTGAGAGTTGATGAATTATGCAAAAGTCTCTCGTTATATTGTCCTTTCTTGTTTCTGGCCTCGGGTTGCAACGTCGCCGAAACCTTCAAATGCATCCTGAATAATCTCTTCCAACCCATGAACTTCGTCATCCGTCAGGGCAGAAAATTCTTTTTCACGCTTCCTTTTGGATAGCGTACCGTCATTCTGGCGAATGAACAGAATGAGGTTCTGGGCCAGCCGATCCGGCATCTCTATCCGGTTCATGATTCTTGTCATTGCTTCATCATGCCGACGAATAAAATCAATCTCTCTGGGCAGGTCGTGTTCCACCGTACGACGGACGCAGGTATAGAGAAATTCTGCCGCTGCGGTGCAATCAAAATAGCGATAAAGGTCGGCGGTATCGTTGAGCACCTCGACGTTGCGATCAGCCGTAGGACGCCACTCAATGAAATCCTTCAATGGCCCCGAGTGTGCCTGCAATGTCGTACGGTAATCATCAATCCGCTCAAGCATGACAGAAGATACCGGGAAGACCATGCTTGGCGGCGTGCATTTTCGCTCTGCTAGCACATGATGAATCAGGCAACGGTGCACACGGCCATTGCCGTCCTGAAACGGGTGCAGGTAGATGAAACCAAAGGCGGTTGCGGCTGCTTGCAGGATGGGATCGAGTGCGTCATCCCGCATACGGTTGTTGGCCACCAACATTCCAGAACACAGGTCGTCCAGGTCTTGCGGGCGAGCACCAATAAACTCAGGCAATGGATCACCAATATGGTCTCTTTCGCCGAGAAACACGTCGTCAGGACGCAGGCCCGGAAAAATAAACCGGGTGTCTTCGATCAGCACACTGTGAAGACGTATGATTTCTTTGCGTGTGAGTTCGTGTTTTCCCGCCTGGAGGATTGCCCGCCCCCAACGTTCCAGCCGGTTACGTGGTACAC
>LWTN01000118.1 GCA_002101225.1 Cycloclasticus sp. symbiont of Poecilosclerida sp. M
TAGCTAATTATGGGAAGGCATCACCTGGCATTTTTTGCGGCCTATTAATAAACACAGGCATACAAATAGTAAGTGCATAGCTAACACAGTAACACAGAGAGCAGGAACCATATAGCGAATATGTGCTCATGTGTATGTGTTGCACAATTTTAGAGTACATGGTCTTAAGATCGAGAGCTAGTGACGAGGGCTCTAAACATGTAGTTCCCACGGTTCCCACCCCCTTATGTCTGGATGTGAGAGTGGTGTGCTCAAACTTGAGGCCCATAGCCAGGCAAGTAGCTACTGCATTACCCTTCACCCACAGCCATACCTCTGAACCCCTATTTTTTTCTTGTCAGGTGGGACATCCTTTGGGCCTGGTACCAGGTGGTGCTGATCTGCAGTCTTAAGGGGGGCATGGGGGCATAGTGTCCTTAAAATGTTTGTAGAGTGAATAAGAGTCTCTAGCTATTAGATTACCCCCTATATATAGAAATCAAGACTGCCTCATGAAAATTATACACAGAATAATAATGTCAACGTTTCATATATGACTTGGCAATGAGATAATTTCGAAGAAAAGAGTCTTCACTTGTATCAATATCTAGCATTGACCTCAACTCTTGCTGCTCACGCAATGTCAAGAAGTCAGGCAATTCATCAACCACTACTGCTTGTTCATCAGCATCTGTACAGACAGGTTCTTCATAATCTCCACCATAGTACTCTGACAAATCCTATACGCATATCACGCATAATTATATACATGCATGTACAATTATGTATACATACATGATGTGACATAGCATTCAGAAAGATTAGCCACATGCATGCATACTAGCTACCTACATTTATCAGGTTTAACCGGTTGGCATGAAGGCTAGTACATGCAAATAGGCTCACTGCGTGCATGATCCAAACCATATAGGTCCTAGAAACTCTACACTTCCCTCTCCTCCCTATGCACATGCAGGCCAAGTGGTACTAGCTATCTAACATTCCAAAGTACTAGAGGATAATTTGGTTATAATAATTATGTGGTTATTGGTTCATACTGCATGTTTAATTGGGAGGGGGCTGAAAGGCTGCTTGGGGGTTTCAATGTAAACTAGGGCAGTCCCTGCAAACATTACCTCCTCGATCCCATCAAGTGCAGTGTGATTGGGGTTGCTTGCATGTATGCCCTGTAATCCCATAACCCACAATTGCAGAGGTGTCTGATTGTGCTCTGTACGGAGGCCGTGGTTTGCCCACCCATCCCGAAACTGATCAAGTTTCACTTGAATATGAGGCAAGGAAACAAACTGAAGGGTATACAGGTCAGAATCATTATTCACATCTAAGACTCCAACATCTTCCAGGAAATAGAAAAGGTTGTAGAAGAAAGAAATGCATCCACTATACAGATCCCTCCAGAGTCTCTCTATGCGCTGGTTGTGGACGCTTTTGCCTACAATCACAGGTCGAAGATGATTTGCTCTTAGTGGGTGATTTAGTAAATGTTCAGCTACGAGTACATTTTCACCACCACGATCAGTTCTTATCCTTGATGGTAAACCATAATGCTCTATAGCAGACCTGAATGCACCTAAAACTGTAGAAGCACGGTTATTTGTTGACACACGGAGATAGGTTATGAGCCTGCTATACCCATCGATTGCTCCATGTATAACGAATTTCCATCGAATGAGTTTGTGGTAACCGTCAAGATGCCACAGAGCATTAGGTGATTCTACACTGTACACACGCCTATGAAGTATCTTTCTCTTCCGGTTTTCAATTCCAATTGGGTCAACACGACACATTGATTCCCTCACCCTTCTTCTCTGGACACGTATGCTCATACTTCTTAGTCTACCTAAGATAGTCTTCTGTCCACAAAAGGGATGAGATGATGTAATCCTCCGTACAGCATTATCCAGTTCAGAATCTGTTACAGAGCTGTAGATACTTAGCTGTCCATCATGCATTCTACGCTCAATGGTACTTCTGCTACAGCCAAGTAAAACACAAATATCCTTTATTCTGAAGCAAGTTTCTAACAGATATTGTAGCTGGTCATTCTCTATAGACAGTTTCGGTCGTCCTCGAGTCCTTGCTAGGTGTACTCTCGCTTCCATGCTGGCATTCATAGCAGTATTAAGAGCTGTCAGTACATCAACCAGCAAAGAGAATTCTGGTCTCAAGCTTTCGAGCAGTACAACATAATCCAGTACCGCATGGAATGAGTCAATTAAATAATCCTGCCTTTCTTCTCTAGCTCCTTCGAATTCAGAAGATATCTGAGTGATAATACACTCTGCCAGCTCGAGGCAGGACTCACAGAAAAGTTCCTCCATTTTTCCAGCTCGCGTGATCGTGAGCCAGGCTGATATTTAATATTTAGACATCTGGCTGCCGGCCACAGGAATTCTGGAAACAGCTAGCTAGCTAGTCCGTGCAGTTGTCTCCAAGTTAGTCGCCTGCATCCAGTGTCGGCTGCCTGTCCCTATTCCGCATTCAGTGTCGCTGCGGAGGAGCAGTGATTTCTTGACTCAGCTAGCTAGCTACTAGGCGAATGCAATGCATTGTGGGCGAGCAGTAATGGTCGTCACCGCCACAAACGCTTAGAACGTACGGCTATATAAACATAGAATTTTTTTCCCGTCGACTCGCTAGTGTGGGGCTCGCTTCGCTCGTATGGCAAGCGGTTTGTAACAAAAATCTTAAATAGCATAATAGGTTATTATGTACCACAATAAAGGTGCGCGCATTATCATGTTACATGATAAGGATACAGTTTATTATGTAACGTGGAAGTTCTTCCTTTGTTTTTTTAGGCAGTTTTACACACAAATTTTTAAACAAAATTAATAATGACTGTTGTAGAAAACTAATGGTTGGGTTTGTTACAGAGGTCCTTGTTGTGAACAGATGTTATACCTCTTCGTGAGTCCGGTGTGGATCTGGGAGGTCTGTATGGTGTTCAGCCTTTTGGGATCAAGCATGGTAGGGTTTACCCTTTTCAGTAGATGATCGGCAGGTTTGGCACTCGACAGCTCATTGTGATTTGAGACAGCAATTTTCCCAGGCAGCAATATTTGAGTACTTGATGAAACCGTAGCTGGAAGTTTGCTGGCGTGTAGCTTAACTTTTAAAAACTGACCTATAGAGGAAACAAGTGCACACTCCATGCATACAGAGATGATGAAGGACCCCATATTATCTGTGCTGAACAAAGGCTATTTGAGTACTAGGATTAAAATCGCAGCTTTGGAAGTTTGGAAGTGCCCTGCAGTATAGTTCCCTGCAATGTTACAACAACTGGTTATACACAGGTGCTCCACTCTAGTACTTAGCAACCCGGTACTCTAGCTACAGTACAGGCATATGAGAAGTGGGCACTAAATGTTCTATGGAA
>LWTN01000119.1 GCA_002101225.1 Cycloclasticus sp. symbiont of Poecilosclerida sp. M
ACAAACACAGACACAGACACAGACACAGACACAGACACAAACACAGACACAGACACAGACTCACCATATGTCGTGCCAACTCCTTCATCCTTTTCAATTCCCCTAGTAGTAGCAAATCTAGATCTGAAAATTGCACCATAAAGAGATTTCATCATACACACTCTGTGTATGGTGTGTATGTCCCGACACTACTTTACCTGTTCCAGCATCAGAACAACAGTCAGCACCACATGTAGCATCACAATAACACGTTCCAGTTCCATCTTGAGAAGTGATGACATCACACATCTCACCAGGTGGATTATCAACGACACAGCCCACCTTTCCTGCTTCAGTACAGTTCATTGCTGCACAATTACAATTAATTATTATACACACAATTAGTATAATAATGTGCAGTGGGACAGAATTTACTTTGGAGTAGCATATATACACACTAACCAAACCCTTTTGGAACAGGGAGGGCCCCCGAGTTGGCTTGCACCTTGCATCAATATCTTGGTCGTGGTTTGCAAGTCTGAAGGAAACTCTGAAACTCTAGCTAGTGGAACTGTTGTGAGTGCAGTACAACTGCCAATGTCACTACCTCTTCAATGCCGCCTTAGACCCAAAGTAGCATATACAAAGCAACTTACGATAGCAATTGATTTCCTTTATATCACCACAGCAGCTATCAGATGCATGACATTCAGCATCACAATAGCATAGGTTACCCGCAGTACCAACTCCACACTCCACTTGATTGCCAGTACAACAGCCATTAGTGTAGTTCTTCGACATGCAGCTGGGGACTGGAGCTGGATGAGGATAAGAAGTTCAGGTCTTTGGTACGTATCAACATGAGCTAGTGCCCAGGGTTGCATGCTAGTACCCGGGGTGCATTATCGCATCCCCCCCACCCCCTTCAGGGACCCCTTAATTGTGCACAAAAAGGAAGATACCTTGGAAATGAGGCTACAAGTTAGGAACTTGTGCAGACCAAACACATTGCCATTACCCTCACACTTATTGAAGCTTACTTGTTGCAGGCTCCATTGCAGGTTCCGTGGGCATGGGTGTGGTAGGTGTGGGTGTGGTAGGTGTGGGTGTAGCAGGTGTAGGTGCTGCAGTAGAGCAATAGAAAAGTTAAACAAAGTGGAGCTCCATGCAAGAACTGATGGGGAGATCTTGTTTGCAAGTTAAGTTGTATCATTTGATTTGGAATCTCTGTTGGCTTTTGACATGCAAGCTGTTTTTATCACCTTGAGGGCGGCATCGTAGCACTCGAGGAACATCCCAACAGCAGTCTCTATATCTCCTGCACACTCTATCACAGTAACAACCTGTACTAGTCCGACAGTTTCCCACACAACATCCTTTTGATAGCCCAGAAATGAAGCAAAATCCTGTATTATTATCATGCTGAATAATGAAATCAAGGCCTCACTGAATCAATGTCTAAAGCCTAACAGGGAACCTTGCACATCTATATTACCTGGGCGTTGTTCTATCCTTGCCAACAAGTCCTCATCACCTTCGGGAAACCCTCCAGGACGACTGGGGCGACTGGGGTAACCCGGGGCTTGTTCTATCCTTGCCAACAAGTCCTCGTAGCCATCTGGAAACCCTTCAGGGCGACTGGGACGACTGGGGTAACCTGGGGCTTGTTCTATCCTTGCCAACAAGTCCTCGTAACCATCTGGAAACCCTTCAGGGCGACTGGGATGACTGGGGTGTCTGAGGGCTTGTTCTATCCTCACTAACAAGTCCTCGTAACCAGCATCAGGGCGACTGGGGTAACCTGGGCCTTGTTCTATCCTTACCAGCAAGTCCTCGTAACCAGCATTCGGGTGATTGGGACGACTGGGGTAGCCTTGCACTGAAGCAAAGGACAACATCATGAAGTACATAGACAGCACTAGCACACTTGTTAAGCCAGCCATTACGATTATCTAGCTTCTAGCAGAATCTGACAAGCTTTTTATAGGGAGCTGTGCTTCATTAGCAACTTTGATTACCATAGTGAGTTTACATTATGCCATGTTTGTGTAGGTGAGATATTAACAGTTATTATAGTATACCTGATACTTTCAGTGATAGATTTGGCACACCTGAAGTAACTAGCTCCTCGTCCTAATATCCTGTGAACTTGGTATATCCTTGGACTGCAGTGTAACATGGAGAGGGAAGATATTTAAACTGAGGCCTGGGCCGCAGTTTGTATTGTCAATACAAGTTATACTCTTAAGTAGGGAATTGGTTACCCATGACACCTGGTAGCCTAGCCTCATCCCCAGTCCCTCCATACACCTAATATAACTCCCTGCACTGGCTGAACCGGAACAAAAAGTGAATTATTCGGTTACTTTCTGTACATTCCCCTATACTCATTACAAACCTTGACTTGTATTTTTTATCACACTTTTTGTTCCGGTTCTGTATGAGGGGTGTATCCAGAGGAAGGGCTTTGGTTGCAATATTGCTAGTGTTTCAAGACTTTTGGCAGGCTTAGCTCCTTTACACTAGCACAGGAATAATGGCAAGCTAGCGCAGTACCCACCAGCCTTCAGGCAAGCTAGCGCAGTACCCAGCGCAGTACCCACCAGCCTTAAGGCAAGCTAGCGCAGTACCCACCAGCCTTAAGGCAAGCTAGCGCAGTACCCACCAGCCTTAAGGCAAGCTAGCGCAGTACCCACCAGCCTTAAGGCAAGCTAGCGCAGGTGGAGCACTAGTGGTCAGTGCTTCCAACCAGCACATCTTAGAATCAGTATAAATCCTCCCCATTTCATTAGTTTCTTATGGCTACAGTATTACCAAAGCACTCATTTTCAGTATTTTCAATAGAAAATACTGGCACTGAGTGATACTTATCAACTTAGCTGAGTAGCTACTGGCACTGTGTGGAAGAATCATAATATTATAATATTGTGTGCTATAGCTAAAATCTATAATGCCACTCAAAACTACATTCTCTGTGAATAATGACCAAGATCGAGACATAAACAATGAAGGAGTTACCTCTGGACAAGGAGTTACTCATAAGATACTAGTCATAGGTACTATTCTACAGCAATAATTTGTATTAGCTACTCGAGGTCTTTCTGATAATTATTCTGCATTTGAGCAGCCAAAAGACCTGCTCGATATCTTCTCCTTAGTTTTTCTGCTCTTGCATTTGTCCAGTCGTACGAGCGAGAGGATTCCTGTAAGTTCAAAGTACATAGTACATAATTATAGCTCTCAAGACAAACACAGACACAGACACAAACACAGACACAGACACAAACACAGACACAGATACAAACACAGACACAGACACAGACACAGACACAGACACAAACACAGACACAGACACAGACTCACCATATGTCGTGCCAACTCCTTCATCCTTTTCAATTCCCCTAGTAGTAGCAAATCTAGATCTGA
>LWTN01000120.1 GCA_002101225.1 Cycloclasticus sp. symbiont of Poecilosclerida sp. M
ATGTGAATCCCAGTTGTCTGCAGACGACTCCAGCATCAATGCTGTCCCAGCGATCATCACACACTGTCCAGTAAGTGTTGTTATAACACACTTCCACTCGTCCTTCACCACTACTAGTGGAGGCTCCTGAACTGTTCATCAGGCGGACATCTCCATCAGTACACACTTTTTGAGGCAATAAGGGCATCATGTATGCTATTTTTATAGTGCATTCACTAACCGCAAGGTTCTTTTGGGAATGATGTGTTTTGAAGTGGTTGTCTATTAAACCCATGGTAGCAATCTCCACAATAATAGGTGCCATCAGTATTGAAGCAGCCGGCATTTAAACATGGTGAATATCTCTCACACTCATCAATATCTACATAGAATGATTACACATATATGGCAGTTGTGCATAGCATTCTATTACCTGCACATGTGCTGCCATTTCCAGTGAATCCAACTGCACAATAGCACTCATGACTTCCAATAGTATTGACACAATTAGCATTGGAATCACACAGTGAATCATCCCCATCACATTCATCGATATCTGAAAGATGGAAGGTTACAATCCAATGCTACATATGTAGAGGGGGAAGTGTTGTAACCAATGCTACGTATGTGGAGGGGGAAGTGTTGTAACCAATGCTACGTATGTGGAGGGGGAAGTGTTGTAACCAATGCTACGTATGTGGAGGGGGAAGGATTGTAACCAATGCTACGTATGTGGAGGGGTTCCAGATTGTAACCAATGCTACGTAGGGAAGTGTTGTAACCAATGCTACGTATGTGAGGGGGAAGTGTTGTAAGTGTAAATACTCTCAAAATGGCTAACCTTCGCAAAGTGTGCCATTGCCAGTAAAACCATCATTGCAGTAGCACTCAAAGCTCCCAGCAACATCTTCACAAGTGGCATTACTGTGGCAGTCATGGAGGCCAGAAGAACACTCATTCACATCTGATTCATACAAGAGGGAAAATATGACACCAGCTAAGGGCCTGTAAGATTAGATCAAGTTACTGTTGCAGATGATCCCATCTCCCTGGTACCCATCAGCACACAAGCAGGTAAAGTTCCCAATGGTGTTGGAACAAGTTGCATTGGCATGGCAATTGTCAAATTCCTCTTCACACTCATCAATGTCTACATGGATAATCATGTCACATTGTGTCGTGCTCATGTGCATGCAAAGACCTAGTTTACCTGAACAGTTTCCTAAGTGTCCACTTCCTGTGTATCCATATAAACAGGAGCACTCAAAACTTCCTTCAGTGTCATAGCAAGTAGCATTGGCATCACAATCATGACTCCCAACTTCACACTCGTTGATGTCTGGTGTGCAAATGAGATCATGTTTACTTACATATCTATGTGTGGCTGTATCTCTCACTTGAGCAATTCAAGCCATTCTTGTCTACATTGTATCCCTCGTTGCAGTTGCACACAAAGCTCGCAACAACATTGCCACAGGTGTGTTCACAGCCTCCATTATCCACAGAGCATTCATCCAGGTCTACATGGTGAAGATAAGTGCTGTCCTTGTTTTAACTTCAGTATGCACGTACCTTTGCAAAGTATCTGAATGTCTTGTGCGTGACCACATGAAGTCAGCCCCACAGCTGCAATGCCTCTCTCACAAGACTGCAGGGAGACATCAGACTCAGAACAATATAGTTGATCCAAGAACACTGGTCCTGAACCCAGGCCAATGGAATCTCTTGCCACAATGGTTGCCCCTGATTCAAATAGACAAACTTACATAATGCCATGGGGAAAACAAAGCTTGCTAGTTTACCAGTTCTTACGAAGCCAGTTAGCTGACCACATGCCACTTTTGCATCAGGAATACCAAATGAAGTGTTGCAGATTGTCCCCCAAGCTTTGTTGAAGCAAATCTCCAGTCTTCCATCTCTCATACCATTATCAGTCTCATCCCTTCCATCTTGCAGTCTCAGGTCTCCATCAACACAAAGCTGCTCTTCTGTGCCGCTTGCTAACATTATGAAAGCAAAACAGGAGAATGGCTAGATATAGGGGATTCATGCATTGTTACGATGCCACTAACCTTGACAAACCACTCCAGCATCGTCTGAGGGCCCACAAAATGTCTCCAGTAACTTGTTGAACTCACATTCCACAAGTGATGCTTCAGATCCATTACAGCTAATATCACTAATCAGTAAACTGGCTCTTGGGTCAGAAAATATCGAATTATTTAGACCAATAGCACCTGCATTTCAAAGATTTAAAAAAAGAATGTAATATTTATCTCATACTGACCATAAGGTGAGAATCCCAG
This sequence comes from Cycloclasticus sp. symbiont of Poecilosclerida sp. M, assembly GCA_002101225.1. Lineage (GTDB taxonomy): Bacteria > Pseudomonadota > Gammaproteobacteria > Methylococcales > Cycloclasticaceae > Cycloclasticus. The sequence continues at coordinate 2,286 of LWTN01000120.1, forward strand.
TTGTCTGCAGACCACAGAGGCAGCTTGATTGTCCCAGGAGTCATCACACACCGTGCCATACCTCCCTCCAACACACACCTCCACTCTTCCAGTCCTAAGTTCATTTCTGTCATAGTAATGATCGTCATAGGTTGTCTCTCCAAGGTAGTGGTCATAGTTGTCACCAACCAGCAGGCGCACTTCACCATCACTACAAGAGGCTGGATACACAATTCAAGATAACATTTTAATGTGGCACTTCCTTTATACAGAGGGTTCATTTGTAAAGGTTTACCTTCACATCTGATTCCAGCTACTTGAGCAGAGCTACAACCTTGTACCAGACTAGATGGACAATCGATCAGTTGTGCCTCTGTTCCACTGCATTGAATTAGACTTAATGCATCAGCTTCACTCCCCTGTCCTATGGCGGATGATGAGGTGACATCTGAACATGAACATAGGAGGTCAAATGATTGAAGTGAGATGTACAATTAGCAACTGTTGGTCTCACTGTCATCAGAGAATCCTAGCTGCCTACAGGCAACTCTGGCGTCTAGAATGTCCCATTGTTGATCACAAATGAGCTTGTAACTGCTGTTTAAGCAGATTTCCACATGGCCTTCTGATGGCGTCATATCACCATTCACAAGTCTTAAATCGCCATGACTGCAATCTGTAAGTATCACCACAATATACACATAACCATGAACATCTAACCAATCATTCAGTGTTTAACTCACAACAACTAGACCCATTCTTGAAGTAACCAAGATCACAGATACACTTATAATCTCCATCAGTATTGACACAGTGAGAGTTTGCTGGGCATGAAACCAAGCCTTCATCACATTCATCAGCATCTAATAACACAACACATAAATAACACAGTGACAACAGTGATCACACAATCATGTATGTAAAGAAGTCACCACAATAAAAATGAGTCACCATAACGAACACATGTACATGTGTGGGTAGGATTTTACCAGTGCAGTTGTAGCTGTTGTTGGTGGTGGTGTCCTCATAGCCAGATAGACAGGAACAGGTGAAGTTGGTGCCATCACCAGAACACTCCACATTATGAATACAAGTGAACCCAGTTGGGTCCAGCTCATCTCCATCATCACATTCACAGTGATGGTAAGGAATGTCATTAACA
>LWTN01000121.1 GCA_002101225.1 Cycloclasticus sp. symbiont of Poecilosclerida sp. M
TTGCGTATTCGCTCTTTTGGGCTGGGGTGAAATTTATTCGCGTTTTTCTTACTTTGCTCGTCATGTCATGTCCTATTTTCAATTAATTATAGGCTATGAGACCTTCTAGCTTTATTAGACCATTACAGTATTAAATGACCTAAAGGACAGTGTAATTGACGAAAAAATAGGGGAAGCCTAATGAATATGAATAAAGTTGTTGGTTGTGCTGAGGTCTCCTCCAATATATAACAGGTATAAATAAAAAAGCCGGAACCTCTGGGCTTTTTTGTGTCTAATATTTTTAGTAAAAAGGATTAAAAACAAACTGTAGTCATAGACAAAACTATCGGAGAAGGAAGAAATGATTAACTTATATGCGTACCCAAGATCAAGAAGCACACGCGTAGTTTGGATGCTAGAAGAACTACGTGTTGATTATACGTTTACCAAAATTGATTTAATGAAAGGCGGCGGTCAAACGGAGGAGTTTAAAAAAATTCACCCAGATGGCAAGGTCCCTGCAATTGATGACGATGGGTTTGTGCTAACTGAATCTGCGGCCATCTTAAATTATCTGGGCGAAAAATATGCGACGAGTGGTCTCGTGCCGTATGCGGGTACACCAGAGCGTGCGCGCTACGACGAATGGAGTTATTTTGTTTTGACAGAGCTTGAGCAACCCTTGTGGACGGTCGGTAAGCATACTTTTGTGTTACCAGAAGGTAAACGCGTGCCGGAAATTTTAGAGGTTGCACACTGGGAGTTTCTTAAAGCATGTGATGTTTTGGAGAAGAAGCTTACCGATAAAGTGTTTGCAATGGGTGATACATTTACAGCAATTGATATTCTTATAGCACACACCTTACGTTGGGCGAATGCCTTTAAAGTACCTTCTGAATCAGAGCGGTTAGATTCGTATAGAGAGAAGATGAGTGCAAGACCTGCATTTGAGCGAGTCGTTAGGCGGGAGCTCGCCGCAAGTTAAAGAAAGTCGGTCTATTCAAGGCTTTAGTATCAGTGGTATAATGTCGAGTTCATTGAAGCATATTTATCAGCCGAGCTTTTTGTTCGGCTGAACTTTTTTAACTTAACTACTGAAGACTTATGACTGACTTAACCAAATACAGAAACATTGGTATTTTCGCCCACGTGGATGCGGGTAAAACCACCACCACAGAACGTATCTTAAAACTAACCGGCAAGATTCATAAAACAGGTGAGGTTCATGATGGTGAAGCGACAACCGACTTTATGGAGCAAGAAGCCGAGCGTGGAATAACCATTCAGTCAGCGGCTACATCATGCGAGTGGGATGGTCATCGTATGAACATCATCGACACACCGGGTCACGTTGACTTTACGATTGAAGTGTATCGTTCACTTAAAGTTCTTGATGGCGGCGTGGGTGTGTTTTGTGGTTCAGGCGGTGTTGAACCTCAATCAGAAACAAACTGGCGCTATGCGAACGAATCAGAAGTAGCGCGTGTTATTTTTGTAAATAAATTAGACCGAATGGGCGCTGATTTTTACCGTGTTGTAGACCAGGTGGAAAAAGTGCTTGATGCAAACCCATTGGTGATGATGTTACCAATTGGTATTGAAGAAGATTTTGTTGGCGTGGTTGATTTATTAACACGTAAAGCTCATATTTGGGATGATTCTGGCCAGCCAGAAAACTTCAAAGTTGAAGAGCCGCCAGCAGATATGGTCGAGAAGATGGAAGAGTACCGTGAGAAGCTCATCGAAATGGCCGTTGAGCAAGATGACGACTTAATGGAAGCGTACCTTGAAGGTGAAGAACCATCGATTGAGGACATTAAGCATTGTATTCGCAAAGGAACGATTGCACTTGATTTCTTCCCAACGCTTTGTGGTTCAGCGTTTAAAAACAAAGGTATTCAATTGGTATTGGACGCGGTTGTGGATTACCTTCCAAATCCAATGGAAGTTAAGCCTCAGCCTGAAACAGATGACGAAGGTAACGAAACTGGTGAGTTTGCAATCGTTGATCCTGAAAAACCATTGCGCGCATTGGCGTTTAAAATCATGGATGACCGTTTTGGCGCGTTGACCTTTATTCGAATTTATTCTGGTGTGATGAATAAAGGCGATACGGTTCTAAATACCTTTACCGGTAAAACAGAACGTATTGGTCGTTTGGTAGAAATGCATGCGGATGAGCGTATTGAACTAACGGGCGCATCGGCGGGCGACATTATTGCGGTTGTGGGTATGAAAGATGTACAAACAGGCCACACATTATGTGACCCTAAAAACCCAGCAACACTCGAACCCATGGTTTTCCCAGATCCCGTTATTTCGATTGCGGTATCGCCTAAAGATAAAGGCGGTTCAGAAAAAATGGGTATCGCGATCGGTAAGATGATTAAAGAAGATCCATCATTCCGCGTTGAAACAGACGAGGATAGCGGTGAAACCATTCTTAAAGGAATGGGCGAGCTTCACCTCGACATTAAAATTGATATTCTTAAGAGAACTCACGGCGTTGAAGTAAGTGTGGGTAAACCACAAGTGGCGTATCGCGAAACGATTACAGAACGTTTAGAAGATAGCTACACGCATAAGAAGCAATCAGGCGGTTCTGGTCAATTTGGTAAAATTGAATATGTTCTCGAGCCTGCAGAAACAGGTGAAGGGTATAGTTTTGAGTCTAAAGTGACCGGCGGTAACGTACCACGTGAATTCTGGCCAGCGGTCGAAAAAGGCTTCAAAAAAATGATGGAGAAAGGCGTGTTAGCCGGCTACCCCTGTGTGGACGTAAAAGTAACACTGATGGATGGTGCATACCACGCCGTTGACTCCTCAGCGGTTGCATTTGAGCTGGCTGCGAACGGCGCGTACCGTCAATCAATGCCGAAAGCGGGCGCACAATTGATGGAACCGATTATGAAAGTTGACGTGTTCACGCCAGACGATCATGTGGGTGATGTTATTGGTGACCTTAACCGTCGCCGTGGCATGATTAAGTCTCAAGATGCAGGCACAACAGGCGTTCGTATTAAAGCTGAAGTTCCACTGAGTGAAATGTTTGGCTACATTGGTGACTTGCGCACCATGACATCGGGCCGTGGTCAGTTCTCTATGGAGTTCTTGCACTACTTGGCTTGCCCTAGAAATATTGCAGAAGAAGTTATTAAAGAAGCAAAAGAGCGCGACGAGAAAAAATAGTCGTACTGTTTTACCGCAAGAAATAAAAAAGGCTGGTAGAACCAGCCTTTTTTAATGCGCAGAATCAAATTCCAGGCACTTCGCAGCCATCAGCACCTTAATTTCATCGCCAATCTGCCCTTTAAGCAGGTTTCTGGATAATCTAAAGTCTGACTTAAGATGTCCAATGATAGGCTCTATGGCTGCTCGTCTTTTACACAGTTCGCGCTTTGTAATGGTTGTAATGGTCTAATAAAGCTAGAAGGTCTCATAGCCTATAATTAATTGAAAATAGGACATGACATGACGAGCAAAGTAAGAAAAACGCGAATAAATTTCACCCCAGCCCAAAAGAGCGAATACGCA
>LWTN01000122.1 GCA_002101225.1 Cycloclasticus sp. symbiont of Poecilosclerida sp. M
AAGATTATTTAACAACTATGGAGGAGCATACGAGAAGAATTAATGGAAACATTAATTACAGGTATGTTGTGGGGTGGGTTTTTCCATACCATATATGGCTAGATCTGATTTGCTTGTGGGAGTGTATAATACTCCAGAGATACTCCCAGGTATGGTCTGAGTTTATTGATGTGGGAGATACAAGTGAAATTGTTGATGGGAAACCCAGTTCATAAATTCACCTCTGTGCTTCATTTGGACTGCACCATGACTCTGTACAATGAACTTTCTTGTATACTTGCAGTTTAGCAAAAGATATTTTTAGCAACATGTTATTCCAAATAATTATAAGAAGCTAGGAATATTGAACAGCCCTGAGATCTGCACTGGCAGTACTCTTCATGTGAACAAAATACCTTCATGCATAAATCCTTCAGAAATGAAACATTAAAAAAGCACTGGACAATACTGTTGACATAGAAGTTATTTCTTTGGTTAATCAAACCAGGTGGCAAAATATTTTGGATGTCATATATTCCAGGCTCTAGGCTAGGCCTATCTGGTTGTTTACGCCTGGTAGAGTTTACGCCTGGTAGACTTCAGTTGAAGGGATCTCCTCATCTTTTCACCAACAGAAATAGTAATAAGCCTGCTGGCATAGGGTCATGGTTCAACGCGCGCGCATGTTGTAACTGCCGGAACAATAGCCAATGCGATTTTATTAGGTACATACTGGTCCAGGAGCTCAAAAACCTTGTCAGGGAGGTAACTGATGTACGTTATTGACTTTTTCCCCACCATGCTTCAGCGAATGTGTGAAGGGAGCAATTTCTGCTACTACCTCCACTGCTATCAGGACTTTGGAAAGTGCACGCTGCTGTCTTAACCACTATTATACCTCCTCATCCATTCCATGGCAGGCAAAGGTCGACTTGTCAGTGCAGGAATCTGAATCTGAAATTCCTGTCCTGAAAATTTTTTCTTGACTCAAGTCCTTGAGCTCATGGCTGAGTTGTGAGTGGCTGTTAATTATGTAATTATTATTATAAGAATAAGTTGTAAACACTGTATAAACTCATCCACTTACACAGCCACCAGTGGGGAGACTGAATGGTGTTTGGCTTTGGGGCTGTGAGAGGAGTTTCCTTCTCACCACATGTCCAGCTGCTTCCATCTCCAGGTTAGTTGGAGATGCACTTGTGGGCTGCTCCATTACCTGCTCAAGTGTGTTGATGGTACTTGCCTCCTTGCAGTTGCTGGCTAGGTGCACTTGAAGTTCACCCAGATACACAGCCTTGGTACAACCCTTCCTCCCACAATGAATCACCAGCTGCTTCATGCTTTGCATATAAAGTCCTCAATGCACACTCCTTGGTGAGGAGGTGTTCTGCACTTCCATAGCGTGGGCCAGCAACACGGTGTAAGTGTTAGGCAATTTAACCTGGACAGCCTTAAGTCTGCCCCTACTCCTGCCAGTCTTGATCCCTAATTAACTCAACTGTGAAAAAGGTCACTATTTAGTCCATATAATACCTCACCACCAGCCAGTTTGGGGTTCCACGTCAGCCGATCGAAAATGACATATAGCCAGAAGCTTTGGTGCTGTAATTTGTGACTTGTCTCCACCGGTTAAAAAACTTGGGATATTTACCCCCAACTTCTTGTACAACTCGTAAAGCGCCAGGATTCAGAGCTAGGCCAGTCTCATCAGCATAAAAGATGGCTGCAGGAGCATTTGGACACGAGTATATAAAAAATGTGTCATTTCTTGTCATAGACTATAATAATCATAACAGGACTCATCATTCAATGTAGGGCTGTTCTGGAGTATTTTTTATCAGCCGCTCTTTGTTGGTACTTGCTACACGATACTTGCATACGTCCGGAAGAAGGATTTCCAATCGAGTAATCCAAAATTAAAAATATCCACAGAGATATGAGCTTGAGCAAGTTTTATGAGAGAACATTGTGAATTTTCACAATCAATAATGTCTCCTATTATATTCTGGACATGAAATTTTGTACACTTAATATTTAACAAAAATCTTTTACTGTTCTACCCTTGATAGCATAACAGGCACCAAAGCACTTTGCTCCTATTCGACCTCACATGCACAGTTGCTGAAATAAAAGTTCCATAGAACCCCCTATATCATAAATTTGAAACAGCTCTTGAAAATTTCTTGCAGAAGCACGAAGTTGAGAAATCACATACTCTCTCTCATAGGCTAAATGATACTCCTTATTTCGTAAGTATGCCATCCCAAAGAGCTCAAGGATAATCTCATCAGATCTTGATATTTTATGCCCAATACATAAAGAATAGAGGATTGAAAAAAAATCTGAGCAAAATTGCTGACTCCTGTCGTCAGTACGTAGTATATGATGGGCTCGAGATAGAATATCATACACTGATGTATGCATTACGTACGTACGCATAAGTACCAGGATTTGATAAGCAACGGTTTACGATAACTGGAAGAGTAGTTTTATGATTAAATGAGCGACTTGGATGATTCTTCTCAATCTTGTGAAAATGGCCCAAAATTAAAAAAACTTAATACAAGTTATAGGACATTTGATGAGAAGGAAATTCCTCTGTTAGGGCCAACTGCTAAAGGTGAGAATGCCATGCACAGATTTGAGTTCACTATTATCATCTTAATTATATTCTTGAACTTCTCTGTTCGTAGACATTGGGCATTGTCTATAATATCCTTTAACACACCGATTTGTATAAAGACTATCATCTTCGCCTAAAAGATCTAATAATAAGACTTGCTCATGTTGTGTCTTGGCTTTGTGATATGCTTCTCTTAACGTTGTAGATTTGCCCGAGCCTTTAGCCCCACTGTGTGTCTGCTCATAAGAGATAATACATCATCAAGTTTGGCATAGCTTCGCCCCACATATTTATCTGAAAAATAACCATACCAACGATATAATTTAATCTGGAAGAAAGTATGCAAACAAAACACCACTTTCACAATACATTCTGGCAGTTTTCTATTTTGTTGGAAAGCTATTAGCTGAGCACCGCAAAGATTGATAGGCAGGAATGCAAGGAAAAACGAGTTTGGGATGTGGGGTTGGCTGGCAAGACGCTACAAAAGTTAATCTCCTGCTATCCTAGGAAGTTGAATGTGTTTTATGAACATCTAGTTACAGAAGGGTTTCTGCTGTTCTACTTTGTTGCTTATAGAACTGTGGTGATTTTAAACATACCATCTGCATGGTCTCTGAGTTAGCTGAAAAGGGGACTTATCACTGAAAATGTTAACCCTTTCCCTGACAAGTGATTTTTGGGAAAAATTTTTTTCCTGACCCTTGTTCTTTTTTATGTACATAACACACATCTAGTTCTCTCTTGAAGCCTCCAACTACAGGGAACATGACTCTGTGCAAGTTCTAGGTACATCGGCTTCAGATGGATCAGCTCAGCATGTCACAGCTGAACATCAGTCCGTCTAACGTTCTTTGTGTTTGTTGTATGACTTATTCACTTGAATGCATGAAGATGCATGGGTGGGGAGGGCACAGAGACAAACACAGGA
>LWTN01000123.1 GCA_002101225.1 Cycloclasticus sp. symbiont of Poecilosclerida sp. M
AAAAGCACTGAAAAACAGGAATAAAATTGATTTAATGTATTAAATGACCTAAAGAACAGTGTAATTGACGAAAAAATAGGGGAAGCCTAATGAATATGGATAAAGTTGTTGGTTGTGCTGAGGTCTCTAAAAGAGATTTCTGTTATGCCTGCATCCGAAAGAACGCCGATAAATATCCTAGCGTCACTATTGCAACTGTGCTTATCATACAAACACCCCTAAAGAAATGATTGCTCTTTATGCCCTCGTTGTCGTTGCTCTTGCACTCTTAATTAGCTTGCTCGTCCTTGGTTTTTATCCAAAAGATGTGCAAGAAGAATGCGTCGTTTCTCGTGGTAAGAATAACTTTCTGAGCCGGAACCAAGCGTTCAAAGTACTCAGTTATAACGTTCAATTTATGGCTGGTAAAGACTACGTTTTTTGGTTTGATGTTGCAGAAGCTGACGGCCCCGACAGCCGCCCATCGCCGGAGGCTATAAAAAGGACGACGGCCAACGTTGCTAGAATCATTCTTGACGAGGACCCCGATTTTATTTTTTTACAAGAAATAGACGACGGCGCAAAGCGCACCGATAAACAAGACCAACTAGAAGCCTTATTAGCGCTTTTACCCGAGGATTATGCCTACCATACCTCCGCTTTCTATTGGAAATCTGGCTTTGTGCCACACCCCAAAGTCTTAGGCAGCGCGGGTATGAAGCTGAGTATTATTTCAAAGCACCCTATTTCACACGCGATAAGACACCAACTAGCATTGACACCCGACAATATCATTGCTAAACACTTAGGCGTCAAACGTGCAATTTTAGAAGCCTTTGTACCGCTTAAAGAAGGTGGCCAGTTGACTCTGTTAAACACTCATTTTGAAGCCTTCTCAAAGAATTCTGACACCCTAGAAAAACAAGTTTCTCAAGTTGATGTCGTTTTATCCAAACTCGATGAGATGAGCATTCCTTGGGTTATAGGAGGTGACTTTAACTTGCTTCCTCCTAAGCAGTACAACACCTTAAAGCCGAACCAGCAAAGCTACTACCGCCCAGACTCAGAAATTGTCACGCTAACTGATAAATTCTCATGCGTTCCCTCAGTTGAAGATATCAACCTCGACCCTAACCGTTGGTTTAGCTATAACTCTAATGACCCTGAAGCACCCAATGCGGATCGCACTGTCGACTACTTGTTTTATTCAAAGTCTCTAGAGTGTTGCTCTAAAGCTATTCGCCAACATGACACTCTTTTAATTTCAGACCACTTTCCTGTTATCTCAACTTTCAAAGCCATTTGAAGTTAAATCAAAGGTCGTTAATTATTTTATGACAAAGTTCACGGTTTCACAAAGCAACTCTCAAATAACGTCTAAAATTATGTATCACTCATCCTGTATAACTACCGCTTATCCTAATAACATTAAAAAGCAAAGAATTTAATATTTGTTTAATTGAGTTTTGAAATACTTGCTCTGAAGGCTGCCCATGATTAATGTGTAAGACTCTGTGGTTGCTAGGTGGGCTGCATGTATAATTCTCGCAATTAACCACAGATTAATAAAATAACTTCATGCTTAATATCGGCACCACAGTAGAACTTGAAATAATTAAATCTGTCGACTTTGGGTTTTACTTGGATGCGCACAACCTAGGTGAGATACTTTTACCCAGCAAGAAAGCTCCACAAGATGCGAAAGTGGGCGATACGATTTACGTTTTTTTGTATCTAGATTCCGAAGATCGCCCCATCGCCACTACGCAAAAGCCTAAAGCACAAATAGGTGAATTCGCTTATTTAAAGGCAGTTGCCCGCACCCGCGTGGGCGCATTTTTAGACTGGGGCTTAGATAAAGATATCCTCGTCCCCTTTGCCGAACAACACCGCCCTATGGACGTTGATAAGTCTTATTTAGTTTATTTGTATATCGATAAGAATGACGGCCGCATCGTCGCTTCATCAAAAATTGATAAGTATATTGATGACGACAGCCCGCACGACTTTACCCCACAGCAACAAGTTAACCTCATCATCGCCAACAGCACAGACCTTGGCTTTAAAGCCATCATCAATAACAGCCATTGGGGTGTTCTATATAAAAACGATGTATTTCAAAAGCTCAGCTTTGGGCAGTCTAAAAAAGGTTTTATTAAACGCATTCGTGACGATGGAAAGATTGATTTAAGCCTACAAGGCGGTAAAGAAACCCGCGATAAGTACAGCAAAATAATTCTTAACTATTTAGAAAAGAAAAATGGTTTTGCGCCCGTTCACGACAAAACAAGCCCTGAAATTATTTCCGACACATTCGGCATGAGCAAAGGCGCTTTTAAAAAAGCCATTGGCGGACTCTATAAACAACGCATCATTACTATATCCAAAGACGGTATTCGTCTTTTAGAAAAGTAGTTTCCCCTTTCAACGCATCAACAACACACCATGAGCCAAGGTAAAAAACACAACATCGAAATTTCTAAAGAAGGAAGTAAATGGAAGGCAGACATTATTCGCCGCGCTAGCGCAAAAAAGAACGTCGTTAGCAAAACACAAGATAGCTTTAAAACTAAAAAAGAAGCCAGCGCTTGGGCGGAAGAACAACTTGCTTTATTTCTTGCCCAACAAAGCGAACAAAATAAGCGCCGCGCGGAAAAACGCACATAGGCAAACACAGCTATAGTGCCTTGCAACCATGCTTCGCATCTCTCAACACATTTCCATTGCCGATGACGAAATAGAACTTTCCGCTATTCGCGCGCAAGGTGCGGGTGGGCAAAATGTAAACAAGGTGTCTTCCGCCATACACCTGCGGTTTGATATTAACGCCTCGTCATTGCCAGAGTTTTTTAAACAACGCTTGCTGGCACGGAAAGATCAACGCATCAATAAAGACGGCGTTATCATTATTAAAGCGCAACAATACCGCACACAAGAAAAGAATCGCGCCGATGCACTGCAACGCTTAATCGACATCATTAAATCCGCGACGCTCATTCAAAAACCACGTCGCGCCACCAAACCCAGCAAGAACGCCAAAAAAAGAAGAATGGACAGCAAAACACAGCGTGGCAAGCTGAAACAATTACGCAATAAAAACTTCGACTAACAGGGAAAAAAATGAGTGCCCTACCTAACTGCCCAAAGTGCAATTCAGAATACACCTACGAAGACGGCAACTTATACATTTGCCCTGAATGCGCACACGAGTGGTCAATGGATGCATCATCAGACGATGAAGACGCACTGATCGTAAAAGACTCAAACGGCAACCTACTTCAAGATGGCGGCAGCATAACCGTTATTAAAGACCTAAAAGTAAAAGGGTCTTCTGCCGTAGTAAAAGTAGGCACTAAAGTTAAAAACATTAGGCTAGTCGAAGGCGACCATGACATTGATTGCAAAATCACAGGTATTGGGCCAATGAAGCTTAAATCTATCTTTGTTAAAAAGGCTTAATGGAAATATTTCTTGTTTATATGAGACCTCAGCACAACCAACAACTTTATTCATATTCATTAGGCTTCCCCGATTTTTGACACATTTACCCCGCATAACTTGGCTCTGGTATGCCGTAGAGCGTTAAAAACTTGGCTCCTTTGCGAATGTTCGCAGCCATGGCAGCTAAACCATAAACGGTTGCATTTTTGG
>LWTN01000124.1 GCA_002101225.1 Cycloclasticus sp. symbiont of Poecilosclerida sp. M
AAATGACAAGGCTGTGTCTACACCCCTCATTCTTGCGGGACAGCAATCTTCCACACATGATTTCCTCCCAGTTTTCACCTGGGGGGCTTTCAGGCACGAAGACCCAGTCAGCACTTCCTGCTATGGCAGCCATGAGTGCCAGGTAGCCACAGCGATCTCCCATGACTTCCAAAACGGAGATTTGCTGACGACTCGACGCAGTGCAGGTGAGATTATCGATGGCTTCGATAATTCGATGCAGGGCTGAGTCTGTGCCTATGGAGACATCGGTACCACACATGTCGTTTTCGATGGACCCCACTAGGCAAGCCAGGTTGAGGTATTCACAGCTTGAGGCCTTCTCCTGTGTGATTGATCCACTCCAGACAAGCTTCTGCAGGAGCTGCTTCCATTCTTTTTGGAACTCGCACACCAGAGTCAGACTCCTCCCTCCTCCGATGACAACCAGATTATTGATCTCCCTCTCCGCGAGGGTTTTGACCGCTGCCAGCTTCCCTGCTTCGCTGCTCAATTTAGTGCATTCGGCCGCTCCGATAATGCTCCCACTCTTGTGGATGATCCCAGACACCGAAGACCATGTGAGCTCCTCTATCTTGTCTCCTCCTTCAACTAAACCTTGACAACCTTCATGTATAGCGAATACCTTCATTTTGTTGTGCAAGGCTGTCCTGGTAATGGATCGAAGTGTTGCATTTATGCCCTGTGCGTCCGCTCCACTGAAGATACCAATGGCTCTCTGCTTGTCCACAGTGTCACCTTTCTCTTGATAGGGTTGCGGGTATTGTACTGGCTTCCCTCGGAGACTCTTGGGTGTTCCGGGAGTATTCTCTTGATATGGTCGCATTAATTCTTCACACCGATCCATAGTTAGCTGGAAGTGAAGTCAGAGGACAGAGATCAAGTTGTGTAAAGATGAGATATGGCTACATTGATGTTAGACCTACATCATTTGATCATGTCAGTATCTTTGAAGGCTGGCCTAGCTAGCTAGTAGTGCTCTTTAACCTCTTGCTGGCCAGATACTAACTAGCGATTGTAAACAGTATTCGTATTGCAGGGGCGTTACCTTTTATGCCGCCACGCCTATACCTCTAGCCCTTAATAATTATTTTAGGAGGCTGAACCCGGTACCCATAGATAGTATAACCGTATCAATGCTGAACCCCACCCCCTATAATTTATTATTGGAAAGTTGGTATAGATCGTCAAGTAGAACAAACGCATTTTGTTTCGTGGACGACGCTTTACCTCACAGCCTTTCACCAGTAAATATGGCTCAAAGCCAGATAAGAGGATCAGTTGACTCTTGATGTACATTAATTGGTGGCACAGGCGCTATAGGGCCAGGGTGACCCTTAGGTCCAGTATGGATTCATGTCTTGCCAGCACAATTTAGTTGGAAGAGAATATTGTCACAAAATCATGTAAACAATTATTGTTTGACACAATCACTATTAGGTTTATGATAATGGACATTACAAAAAGTGGATATAATGTTATAGTTGTCGCCACAGGGCCCTAGTCAGTATGGATATACGGATATCAGACCACTCAGGTTGCTGCAACAGCCTGGCCACCACCATTCTTCTGCTGCTCTGTCAGTTCTTGACACTTCTCTTGCAACTAGTAAGGTCAGGAATATAGTCATTAGTCAAAGCAAAGTTACTGCATGCATGCTTCAAGGAAAGGCAGGGCTTAATAAACACTGCTAGGTTTGCAAAGTCAAACAAGAGTGCCGGGTATTCACAGGGCTTCATTTAGGGGGGCACTCGCCCACCCTTGATAGAATCCCTCCCAGGGAGCCATGTATGCACACCCTTGGGGGAACTGAAGGTCTGAGTATACAGTATGCTACTATTTCACAAATCCGTGGCAGATGAACCCCTCTCGATCCCACCGGCAGTACCTCCCTATCCCTATATCAGTGTCCATGGCCTCCCTATCCCTATCAGTGTCCATGGCCTCGGAGTCTAAGTGTGCGTGGGCATGGGTGGGCGCGGTCGTGGCTAGGGTAAGTTTCTCTAGAATGTTTATAAACTGGGAGTCAGTTACTAGGGCCGGAGCTAGGGTGGACCAAGGTTTCAATTGGAGATGTGTGGGTGGTGCAAGGGCCAAGGCCAGAGCTAGAGTGGACCAAGGCCTCTGGTGGGGATGTGTGGGCGGGGCAAGGGCTAGGGCTAGGGCCAGAGTGGATTGAGACCTCATTCATGGGCAGGGCTAGGGCTAGGGTGGATCAAGGTTTCAATTGGGGATGTGTGGGTGGATAAAACTAAACAAGTGGTGCATAATAGGGTTATCGCTAGAGCTTACCATCCTTATCAACACCTGTAGCTGTCTGCACCTCTCAAACTCCGCCTCCTAGCAAATAGAGACACAAATTACATACATACATACATACATACATACATACATACATACATACATACATACATACATACATACATACATACACACATACACACACCTGTGGTCTCATCCTGGGGTTCCAGCGAAGGTAGTACCCGTTCCAAAGCTGAAGTTTGCGAATACTGGCACATGGAAACAATACCTATGGGAACATAATGGCATCATAAGGGGTGTGGCACTGCTAGCCACACCCATAATACTGCAAGCCACACCCACATCCCAAGGGGAGGTAGCAACCCCAGGGGGAGGTAGCAACCACATCCCAAGGGAGGGAGGTGGCAAGCCACACCCACAGCCCAAGGGAGGGAGGTGGCAAGCCACACTCATATGGAGTGTGTGTGAGGTATGCCTTACCTCTTGATGCATACTCTCTGAATACAAAGGATTCTTGTAAATCTCCGGCTACAAGACAAGACAGCAATAATGGATCACAGCACAAGATCTGGCAGTGAATTTGCTCCAATGCTATTAGGCACACACTTTAATATAATGTAGCTCCACAGCAAGTATATGTATGTATGTGCCTCCTTCCCCCCCTCCCCCAAGGTACCTGTTCATTGATGAAACTCCATAAGGACACAGTCTTCTCCTTCAGTCCCTGTACATGTGTACATGTGTGTGTAACAGTCATGTATGTATGTACGTACATGCATGTGTGTATGTATGTGTGTAACAGTATGCATATTGCATGTGTACATGAATGTAAATGCATGAATATAGTACATGCGTATAATGACTGTATGTACACATGTATGAACACGTACATGTGTGAACACGTACATGTGTGAACACGTACATGTGTGAACACGTACATGTGTGTAAGCTTGACATAAATCTACTCACCACTTCTTGTCTTGCCTTCTCACAGTTAAATAGAAAAGTTCCAAATAAGCAACTACAAAATAGAAACACATCACAGAGCATGCCCCCACATATGGGGAATATCCCTTCAGGGGCATATCCAGCAATTTTTGAGGGGAGGGGTGTGTGTGGCCACACCCTTTATCATTAACCACTAATCTAAGAAGTTGAGGGGAGGTCACAACCCCCTGCCCCCGCCCCTGCGTCCAGATTCCAAAACTGGATGCACTAACGTTTAAATTCACCCAATCTCAGATAGAGGTGCACTAGATGGGCCACTAACCTGTAGAGGGCCACTAACCTGTAGAGGTGCACTAGAGGGGCCACTAACCTGTAGAGGTGCACTAGAGGGGCCACTAACCTGTAGAGGTGCACTAG
>LWTN01000125.1 GCA_002101225.1 Cycloclasticus sp. symbiont of Poecilosclerida sp. M
GCAGATGAGTTGTTGGAGTAGTGGCCACGTGTCTGATAAAACCCATCATACGATGCCACCCACTTCCCCTTGTCCCCCCTGCTAACTACTGCAGCTCGCACCTGACTACAGGACCATTCAGCCATCCTCGTTACGTGCACCTCCAGCTTTTCCACTATTCTGTGCCACTGCGTGTTTGAACATGGTGGAAGTCCTAGCATGGCACTCAGACGTGTGTACTCAGCATGGAGGTGACCGTTGAGGAGGAATGACAGCACACTGTAGTGTTGGTTCCAGGAACAACTGGACTCATGGACTCTGAGAGGGGATCCACAGTACTGAAATCCCTCGAGATCAAGGTAGTGACATCATATTTCATCCCCACTCCCTCTGCAACCTTGGCAAGCTCCTCGATTGTGAATGTCATGTCTACCACAGGTGTGTATGGGTCTGGTGAAAAGGGGAGGGAAAGGAGAGAGGATGTGGAGGGAGAAGAACCAAATTCAGGGATTGGATGGGATTGGGAAACTTGTGAAGAGACTGGGTCTGGAGTTGTGGTGACTGGAACTGGAGTTGTGGGAACTGGAACTGGAGTTGTGGGGACCAGGACTGGTTCAGTTGAAGTTGCTCCCAATGTGAATCCATCTAGAGCTGCATCTATGTTTTGTTTCCTTATTTTATCTCTGGTTTCAGTCCTTGCCCGCTTGCTGGCAGCCAATGACTGGATATGTAGCTCTTTGGTGGCATCTTATCTTGATTAAAAAACAGTTGTACCTACCTCGTGGTTGGCGCCAAATTGGTGGTGTTGCTTGCCAAATTGGGTTGTTAAAAATTTTTAGAGCTCTGAAAATTTACACTACAGGAAGCTACATTTTTGTGGTGTGTAATTGAACATGTGCTAAACCACCATTGCTATGTATGAGCACCCTTAATACTTACAGCCTACCATATCACCCAGGAAGTGGTCAGGGCTACAATATAACGCACTCTCTATGTAGGGTTAACATCTCCAAAAAATGGCCACCCCATAGACTAACCTCTTTTGTTGCTGCAGGCCCTACTATACGCCCTACTATACTGCTAACCTGCAATCAGTAACAGAGGACAAGAACACTTCTCCACCAAAACTCCCGTGAAGATCGCCAGTTACGTCACCGTCATTATTCACAACCATTGTGATTCGTTCATCATATTATTTGCTATTATTATACGTCATCCCCCCTAGCTCGATACTGGTATTAGCCAGAACAATAAACTTGGTGTCATCTTGTAGCAAGTTAACCTGGCATACCGATTTTGCTATCTGTTAGTTACTTCTCAGAAGAGAAATGATACCCTTGGATAGGCCACCTACCACGGTAAGGTACGGCAGATGCGTGGGCACGACCGGGAGATATGTCGCACGTGCGTGTGTTGAAATGATACCCTTGGATAGGCCACCTACCACGGTAAGGTACGGCAGACGCGCGTACGGCCGCGAGATTTGTCGCGCATGCGTGCGTTGAAAGACCCTTTACCTATTATACAAAAGATGATCTGACTAGCACCAAGAAGCGATCTGGACTCTCAGTTATAAAGATAAGTCCATTCTCTTACACAGTCATGGTCTGCATTATAATTATTGCAGCTACACTAAAGCTGGTGGTGTACAGCATGCTGGGCATGGGGAGTACACATCTCACATCTGTCAAGGACCTTGCAATAAGAGTTTCCAAGTAACCACCAGAACTATCGTTCTGAAAAAAGGAAACAAACCAGTGAAGAGCAAAAAAATAAAAAGGCCATGTAGCGTTAACACTATTATAATCAATCCTACATCACTGCCTCTTCTCACCGGAAGCCTTCAGTAATGCCCAGCCCCAAACTTCGTCTCCGGATCCTGTGTTATGTTAGCACTGAAATGCATATCTTTTGCACTGAGAGTCCAGATCGTTTCTCAGATCATCAGATAGAAGGTTTTGTACGAATCACGATGATTGTGAATAGTGACTGGTGGGCGGGTGACGTAACTGGAAATCTTCACGGGAGTTTTGGTGGAGTCCTCTGTTACTGATTGCAGGTTAGCAGTATAGTAGAGCCTGCAGAGAGATATAGGCAATGATGTGATACGTTAACCCTACATGGCCTTTTTATTTCGGAGAAAAATTTTGCTCCATCAAAATGTTACTGCCATGACGTAACTGTTAGCAGTATGCTGACTAACATTTCTGGCAGCAGAGGCAGCGACAGCATGCGGCTAGAAAGGCTAGGAGGGTTAGCAGGCACGGAAGCAGAACTGTTGTTGCTCATGGTGGCGATGTTGACAGCAGCTGGTGCAAAGCCATCAGCTGTCAGCTGCTGGATCCTCAAGTTAAGTCATCATCAGCTGCAAGACCTCAGGTCATCAGCTGTCAGCTGCTGGATCCTAGCAAAGCCCTTAAGTCTTGATACAGTCGATACAAATTCTTCACAAAAGCCCCGGCAGTCTCCCTAACCTTGACCCTGCTTGCTAAAGAAGAAGAGATGAGCTACACGGCAGAGTTGCTAGCTAGCTAGCTAGCTAGCTACGATCAATCTAGTAGCAAGTTCATCTATGACGACAATAATTCGCACTGATGATGAACCTTTGATGTATTTCCTGGAGGCTATAAATAGCTGTAGGCGATATATAAATAGGTTATACCACATTCGCACAGGCAGTACAATTTATATTGCTCTCGCCCTCGTGCTCGAGCAATATAAACTGTACAGCCCTTGCGGTTCTATACATACATACATGCACAGGAGTGACATGCACATTCCAGGAGTGAGTGTTAATACAGTCATAGTGTCTTGCTGTTGTAAGTGTTGGTGGTATGTGGTGTTGTGTATCGTCTTGCAGATTTCCTGTTGCTGTGGTGTTGTGTGATGTGTTGCGTGCTACTAACAGAGAGAAGGTTCAACGGGTCATTTTTGCCACATTTAGGGTGGGTATGCATGCCTACACAGCTACTGTATGTCATGATGTGTTGCTGTATATCATCATGTGTTGCTGTGTGTCATGATGGTGTTGCTGTGTGTCATGATGTGTTACTGTATGTCATGATGTGTTGCTGTGTGTCATTATGTGTTGCTGTATGTTGTGATGTGTTGCTCTATATCATTATGTGTTGCTGTATATTGTGATGTGTTGCTGTATGTCATAATGTGTTGCTGTGTGTCATGGTGTGTTGCTGTGTGTCATGATGTGTTGCTGTGTGACATAATGTGTTACTGTATGTCATGATGTGCTGCTGTATGTCATGATGTGTTGCTGCATGTCACCGTATATCATGATGTGTTGCTGGTGTGTTGCTGTGTGTTATGATATGTTGCTGCTGTGTTGCTGTGTGTCATGGTGTGTTGCTGTATGTCATGATGTGTTGCTGTGTGTCATGGTATGTCATGATGTGTTGCTGTGTGTTATTATGTGTTGCTGTGTGTCATGATGTGTTGCTGTGTGTTATGATGTATGATGCAGAACTTGCTTGAGAAGCCGCCCCCTTCTGTGTGTGAGCAGTATGCAACACAGATGATCCACTTCAAGGCTGTGCCTGTCCTAAATGTGCTGGTGAAGCAGACACGTGATGACACTGACCTACAGGACGACCTGGAATACCTGCACGACAAGTTGAACACCGAATATAATTATGGTCTCTCCAGTTCTGGGTGGAATTG
>LWTN01000126.1 GCA_002101225.1 Cycloclasticus sp. symbiont of Poecilosclerida sp. M
TTTGGGAAGCCCTAGGCAGCTAGTGCAAGCTACCACGTGATTAGCTATGGGATAGTTGTGACAACGAGCTCTTGAAGATTTTGGGAGAAAAAATCTGGAGAAAAAAGGCCACGGTAAAGTGTACTTACGGTGATGATTAATACTGTTCTTTCCCTAATTCTTATCCATTAGGCCAATAGGGAGAGAACATTATCCAAGCAAATTTCTTCTTTCAAGATAGCCAGTGACAGATTAGCTGCCATGGCCATTGATCTTTCCATGAGGTATAGTAAGAACTCATTCTTTAATGAGAGTCATGGACAGAACAATACTATCCTGTTTCGCTCTTTTTAGAGCTCATCAGCATGACATACTCAATTAATAGTGGGTCCCCTCTCAACAAAGAAAGCAAGCAAAAGTAGTTGCAGTTAAAGCTACAGGACATGTAGAAAGGGAAATTGAGAGAAAAACCAGACATTGGGAGTGCTTTTCCAAGGAAAGGAGATTCTCAAGTGCCTCTTTCACTTCTCCACTCTAAAAAAGACATTAGAGTTGAGTGAGAGAATTAAAGGACATTGGAGTGGAGGGAAAGGACAGGACGAATGTAGCAAGGGAAAATATTACATTGGAGTGGAGTGAAAGGATTGGCATTGGAGTGGTAAAAGGATTGGCATTGGAGTGGTAAAAGGATTGGCATTGGAGTGGAGCGAAAAGGCCACCAGACATTGGAGAAAGAACCACCTCTTCGGATCAGGTAAAGGGTTGGCCCACGAGATTACTAACTAGTACTATACTAACTACAAAATTAATATATTTTCAGGGAATTGTTGAGTGCTGGGAAGCCACACACACTGCACAGTAACACTGGTAACTGAGAACTAACATAGAGGATAAACGACTGGCAGTATTATGAACAACACAAACTTAGCCCAGGAACTGGTAGTTAGCACTGAGAAGTACTGGTGGGGTTGAACAGCTGATAAACACTGGTGGTACCTAGTCTCGCTAAGCCACACCCTTGGATCCACAGCACCGGATGTATTACATCACCGGCACGCGGAGAAAGGGTCTGGTGACGTGGACGTACCGTACGCGTACTCGATTTGTTCTCTGGAATGTTTGCATGATGTAATATCAAGGGCTTATAGGAAGAGAGGGCATGCAACTAGCTAGACGGCGAAATGTAAACTGTTACTAAAAATAGTATCAAATTTGACTTAGACGCGCGCGCAATATTAAACAGTATCAATGTGCTATTTTTAGAACAGTTTACATTTCGCCGTCTACACTATTGATTATGGAGAGTTGCATGCCCTCTCTTCCTATAAGCCCTTGGTAATATTAATTGTTATGAATTTGAATATCTTCCAGTTTCATGCGCGCGTAATAATGCTAGCATCAAGCGAGCTAGCTGCAAGATGTCCAACTGTGTGGGATGTTCTACTACTATTTGCAGCGGAACAAGAAGAAGGTTGACCACTGCTAGCTCAACAATGTGTTTCTTGATGTGATTCATACAATAACTCCAGCAGACAAGAAGCTTGATGTTGCCTGCCTTGTTTCCGGTGGATGGAGAAGATCATGAAGTTCAGAAAGGATTCACAGCAAGCCTTCCAGACAGCTTGCATTAAAGCAAAGCATGTCCTCCCCCTCCCCCTCCCCCTCCCCCTCCTCCTCTGGAGCAGTCTTCTGCTGATCAATCACCTCCTCCAGGGCAGTTTTCTGCTGATCAGCCACCTCCTCCAGGGCAGTCTTCTGCTAATCAGCCACCACCTCCAGGGCAGTCTTCTGCCGATCACCTCCTCCTCGACCTTCTCCAAGGCAGTTTTCTCCTTCTGCACCTGATAGCACTTCAGAAGAATCCTCTCCTGCAGCTGTTAACACACCAAGGCAGTCTCCTCCTCCTAGCACTCTAGTTCAGTTTTCTCCTCCTACAACTCCAATACGGTCTTCTGCATTACCATCTTATTCATCTGCACTCGACTTTCAGCCTCCTCCTGCTAAACGTCAGAGAGTAATTACTAGAGTTGAGAAATCTCCTGCAGTTAAGGTTAGTAATTATATTTAATATTGCCTACTAGCTAATATGTATTATAGGTTACTGTCTGTTATAAACAACCCAAAACCCACTCTATGACACCTGTCCGGAAGAAATTGTATTGCAAGAGGAAGCCATAGAGCATTGGCAAGAAGGTGTTTGGAGAATGAAAACATCAGGAAGCACATTGTGAGTGGAATCGGGCGAATTATTAGAAAAGAAATTGCTAAGCTCTGTTCCAATGGTGCCCAATCTATTCTTCGTGATAAGTCCAACGGCACACTAAATATTTTTCAGTGGAAACGGTTGGAAGATGAACATTCTCTGACGCTTTTCAATATTCTGAAACAGTGTACGAAGGTCCCAAGGGCAAATAGTCAGCAACAGGCAGTAATTGGAGTCATAACTGCAATTATGTGTAAGCACTGCAGAGGTTCCGCATCACTCATTCAGCCTCTAGGCTAGTTTCCATCATCCTCTATAGTGGCCATGCATCAAAAAATGTAAGCAAACTAACAAATGAGACTACCATTGTAGTCTACTACCTGGTTTACACCAGTTTGTCTTTTTTCAGGTGTTTGTAAGACTTCAAAAGCTTGGGCTATGCATGTCACACAGTGGTACCATTAAAATGCTCAATTCTATGGGTAAATATTTTGAATCTAAAGTACTGGCATGGAAAAGCACTATAGAAACAGAACTAATGCCATCCCTCTCACTAACTCAGGTAAGAAACGGTTGCAATAATAGTTCACACAATAATTCTAATTTATTTTTATAGGACATTGTCACTAACAGTTCATGTTTAGTGCATGCAAATGGTTCAGACGAATCCTCTACCGGCCAAAACTCACCCATCAATTCGTCCACTTTTTCTTTTGCTCCTGGAGCAGTTTCTGAAGTTGATTCAGACAATGTATCTGAAAGTACTTTCTCAGATGATCCATTATTTTCTGAATCATCAATGTCTTCCGGTCCAATGGAGGAAGACTTCCACACTGCAATTAATAGCTACCAACAATCTCCCCAAATTGTTTTTGACAATAATTTATTGATAAAACAGTAAACCCTCGTTTCATGCGTTCTGATTCACATGCTAAATCATTACACTATGTATAAATTTATTCTGTTAAAAATCATATCGACTTCTCATCACTTTCTCTTTCTAATTCTACCTAGGATGTATACTGATACAGGACAACTCTGAAAACAGTTATGACAAGTTGTCTGGTCTGCTTCCTGTTTCTGAAGATTGGCACGCAAAGGTTTGCTTCATGCAGGTAAATATAATCCTTTCAAATGTGATACTTTATCAACATCTGTCAATAGGTTATTTGTAAACGATTATACAAAACAACATCAAGCATGGAACGTGGTATACTGCCGCTGGAAGCTGTCCTTGATTGTCTAGCTGTTCCCCCCCCACTTTCTGGACGTGTCCACTGCGGGCCTGTTGCTACAGCCGCTGGCTGTTACAGGTCCCTGACCTCACCAGGTGGCCTAAACGACTACACCTTATTTCAACTGATAAATATCCTCAATCGTAGGAACATTTCTACAGATGTCAAGGGCCACGTGAATGCATTTGAGGACTTTTTTGATGAGGGCATATCATCGCAGCAGCTCTTGAATACCTTGGTTTGGC
>LWTN01000127.1 GCA_002101225.1 Cycloclasticus sp. symbiont of Poecilosclerida sp. M
GGTAGAGGTCTTAGAATCTGTTGTACTTATTCACAACACTTTGGGCTAAACCACAAATAAGATACCAGTGACTTTAATAATTAAGAACACAATTTCCTAAGTCTAATCTTGAGCCTGGGTCATATAAGCTTGAGCCTGGGTTATATAAGGGTAGCCTTGGCCATCACTCAAATAGCCATTCTACAAAGCAACATAGCACTTTAAATAGAGTGGCTTTCGAAAACTGTACTGTATACTTTTTTACTGTACTGTAGATGTGAAATAATTGTGGCTTGTTACTGAATAGAATTAGTGGTTTTAGTCTTTGCCTATTGCCCATTGACAAACAACCTGAAATGTACAGTAGGTTGCTATGGGCATTTACCCTATGATGGCCTCAGGAAAGGGCAAAGTGTAGAGCAGGGTCAAGGTAATTTTTTCCCCAAAAAATCAATTGACAGGGAAAATACCTTCCGTGTCATATTCATCCTCACTCTTGCAATCACTTAATGGCCTGCCATGTGAGCAGCTAGCTGTCTCTAGTCACTACAGTCGAGTTTCGATCGATCTTGTCAGCTCTTTGAACGTGAACACGTTTATAGGCCACGTTGTTTTAATATTCCTCAGCTCATTACACCATTTCATTGGAGTACGAGTGTGGCCAATCAGGTGTGGAGCGTGGACGAAACAAGTATAATAGTTTCGTTTGAAACTGTTTCTTAATGCCTGACAAGATTTTGATAATGACCCTCTGCAAAGGCTCCAGACATATTCAAATTCAACTGCCGATTGTTTGGGTATCCGAGTCCGTATGAGAGTCTTAATGTAGTTCAACTTCTTTGGACTTAGAATAGCAGGGCTTTCCTTCCGCTCAAACACTAGATTTTGACATTTCCTCTCATCCATCTTTTGCTAAGGAAATCGCCAAGTTTCGTAAACTTGCCATATCAGTGCCAGAATTGTTGTTCAATGGATTGGAGTTTAGGTGGAGTTTTGAATGGTGGTTGAGGAATGCTGTGTTGCCCTGGCTGAGAAGATGAACTACCAGCTGATGTGTCTCGGTATCTGGAAGAAGCTTCTGGTCTGCTGCTAGAACTCTTCCTTGGCCGAGGAGATCTAGTTCCACTAGAAGGTAATAAATTATGATCACATCTTCATCAAGATTTCCTCTGTTTGTATTAGAAAGCCACCTTAGTTTGGAAGACAACCTGACCACCTTGCCACCATCATCACTATCAGAAGATTCTGGTGCATTCCACCTATCATGCTGGTGAGGAGGTGGCTTGAATGTCTCACTTGATGCCATAGCACCCCACCTGGTCCTTTGTCTGGAAATTCTGACATGCCTGTATAACTAGGAGAAGACGACCAGTTCTGAGGAGAAGGCGACTGGAATACATGTGAAGAGGAAGCTCTTCTGGAAGCTTCTTGAGGTTTTGTGTAGCAGGCTTTGGGCTGTACATGAGTGTCAGGGTCACCCCAAGTCAGATAGTCTGAATCATCATTCAAACTGAATTCATCAGACAAGGATTCAGGATCAAATGAAGTCAGCAGTACAGGCTCCATTGTAGGAAGCTGTTCGGATGAATTCAGCAAGGTAACAATTCAGCGAGCGAGTGGACGTAAAGAGCGTTACCACTTTCGTTGCTTCGCTGTTATACCCTTTCGTTGCTTCGCAACCTTTGAATTTGTGTGATTGTGTGACCGGGATGCCTTTTTAACTTGCATTTGTTTCCTTTGCTGCAGGCTACCAAAGCTAAGACCTAATGTACACTCTTGCCATTTTATTTTGTTTGCTAGCTACCTATTTTGTGACTTCAGAAACATAGTAGCTATACCTATTGCATGGAGTTATGTATGTATTACTCAATATGAGGTTCTTATCTGGGTAACTACCAAGCTATTTATATGAGGCTACAGCTATAATTATACAGATTGCTAGATGCATGATGCCATGATATTAAAGCTAAAGCTAGCTAGCTATAGGTGCAGTGCAGGCTAATGCAGACATACTTTCATTTAGCAGCCCCTTGGATACTTACTGTGGACTGTCCATAGCTCTTACTGAGTCCTTAGGTCCATTCTTCTTCCCTAGTCACCGCCTTCTTTGATGATGTAATACGAGCATGCGCAGTACAGATTTTCTACTCCTGCTCTACGATCGATCACAAGTATTCCTTTTCTCGTTTTGAGGCTAGTCCATGGCAGGCCGCCTGTAACAAAAATAAGTTCATTAAAATGTATACATCGTAAGATATAATGTATACATCGTAAGGTATAACGTATACATCGTAAGAGTTTTACAATAATAGACATTATAGAATGCGAAAATGTCAGAAGAAAATGCAGAGATTGAATTGTGGGGCTGGGAAGCGTTTTTCCAAGAATTAGGGCGATTTTTTGATTCTTCAGGACGTTTTTTTGACACAGCCAGTCAATCCTATGCTGGCTATGTGATTGAGAGGCTAGAAACTTGTATCATTTCATTGAATGCCATAAAAGAAAACTTGGAAGAGTATGCTGCAAGAGAAGAAGAAATAGGAAACTATAGAGAAGAGGTTGGAGAACTACTGAGTGTTTGTCGATCACTAAGTTGCAAATGGGAAGAGAAATTAATGTCTCAAACACGACCAGTGAATGGATATTGCCTTTTGACGGAAGATCGACCAGGAAGGGGCCGTCCACGTTTCAGTATTTCTAAGGAGCAACTTCTGTATCTGTCTTCCATGTCATTTAACTGGACTGCTATTGCAAGGATGTTGGGTGCGTGCATAGCTACATAATAATGTGTAAAAGCTAAATATATCATTATAGGTGTCTCTCGGATGACCGAATACAGAAGAAGGGTAGAGTATGGGTTGATGAGAGACCCCATAGTTGTACCCAGTGATGTGCAACTTCGTACAATATTGAGAGAAATTAAAGTTGGACAACCTGAATTAGGAGAGACAATGGTTATGGGAAGAATTAGAGGGATGGGGTATAGAGTGACTCGACACAGGTTACGTGAAGCAAATAGGACCATTGATCCTCTTCACACTGCTCTAAGGTGGAGGGGTGGTCTTACTACAAGACGACCATATTGCGTGCCTGGTCCTAACTCTTTATGGCATATTGGTACGTATCGAGATACAGTATAGCTATAGCTACACAACATTGCCTATGACTGTGATGTTCTTCCATGCATAATTATACAGACGGGAATCACAAACTGATCAGGTGGAAATTTGTGGTCCATGCAGGAATTGATGGTTATAGTCGAATGATTGTTTTTTGTAAATGTTCTTCCAATAATCGTGCATCCACTGTCTTTGATGCCTTTCTGGAAGGTGTACATCTATATGGACTCCCTTCCCGAGTCCGTTCTGATCAAGGAGGAGGAAATACAATAGTTGCTCGTCATATGATAGAATCTCAAGGTGCAGAGAGGAGGAGCATGATTACTGGTAGTTCAGTACATAACCAGAGGATAGAGAGGCTGTGGAGAGATCTGTTCAGGTCAGTGTAGCTAACCAATAGTAATGTAATTATACCTGTACCTTATAGGTGTGCTACACAGCTATACTACCGACTTTTTTACTACCTTGAAGACCAAGGATCATTAGATCCAACAATTCACCATCATATTTATGCCCTTCATTATACATGCCCCGAATACGCCACACTTTGGAAGATTTTTGTGATGGTTGGAACAATCACGTTT
>LWTN01000128.1 GCA_002101225.1 Cycloclasticus sp. symbiont of Poecilosclerida sp. M
TCACTATCATGGAGGTAGCATGCATATTCTATATCTAGAGATTTTGGTTTGGGCGATCTAAGTAACAAAAGTTTGTTGTTGTTATTGTTGTTATTGTTGTGGGGGGGGGGGGGGGGGGGGGGGGCCTTCAGAACCCCGAGCAGTGATCACTGCTGCTGCAAATAAAGTTTTAGGAAGTAGCTATAGCCCCTTTTCTGTTGCTGCACTGCATGAAGAGAATCATGCACATTGTTATTAACTATGTTGGCATCAGACCTCACTAGTTTAATAATATAGATGTGTCTCCAGCCAATGAAACCCTCAGGCCTCTGCACTCAGGTTTCTATAGGTCCCCATGAGTGAGAGTGAACATGTTTGGCAATGTATTAGAAATACCATGTGTCTACTGCTTAGCTATAGAGTAGCAAATTGGTGTTGGGGTGTGGTTTTATGATATAAGTGTGGTTTTACAGTATGGCTTGCTATTGTTTGAGGAAAATTTAAACTGCTCTTGCCATGCAGTTTGGGAGCGATTGTTCGGAGTAGAGAGTTGGCCGCTTCTTACTAGTACCATTTGACCATTGTAGAGAGTCTGGTCACTTTTCAGAATCCCATTGTTAGAAGTTTTTACTGTATAATTGCAGATTTTTAGAGATGAAGTGAATGATCACTTAACCAAAAATTCCAAGACTACAGTCCCACACTGTGAGTTATTGGCCAAGTGGATGAAGGAGGACCAACAGATGAAACCACTGAGACAAAGTGTCGACATTATGGGCTCAACTCACGACCTCTTTTTTACAATCATAATTGATCCTGATCCTGGTATATATAATTATTGCTGACAGTGCTATACATACATGAAATATGGGTGTAAGTGATAGATAACTAAGTGCATGCAGAGGGAGGTAAGCCTATAGCTAATAGTTATCAGAGAGTATGTTAGCACTCTCTGTGTAGGGTTAGCATGTCCAAAAAATGGCTGCCCCATACACCAATACAAATTAGGCCGCCCATATTATCTCTGTTGTTATTGCTACAGGCTACACAAAACTGATTATAGGCTATGGCGCTAGCTGCAGCTACACCTACATTAACTCACCTCGGCTCCAGGAAAAGAAACAACGCCAACTTAGCCACGCCCAAAATTCTCACTAATTGTGATCCGTTCATCATCATCATATTATTATTATTATTCTGGTCTCCGTCCTAGCAGATACTGGTAATAGCCAGAACAATAAACTTGATGTCATCTTGTAGCAAATTAACCTGGCATTCTGCTTTTGTTATTTGTTAGATCTAATACTTCTCAGAAAGGGAATTATCCCGAGGCCTAGCTACCTAGCAAAATTGGCCTTGTTTACCAACATATATTTGATCGGGGTATGGCAATGATGGCAGCATCGTGCAAGTCAGGTAAGTATACTTGTCTGTGTAGCTAGGTGTATGTACTCAGCTATAGCTATATTGTGTCAGCTAGCTATGTTGTGTATAGCTTTAGGTGCTAGCTATGTTGTGTAGCTAGGTGTATGTACTCAGCTATGTAGATATAGGTGTATGTGAACTGGAGTTCCATAAAAAGTCGTAAAACTAGAAAACATAAAATTTCTCAAATAAAAAGGCCATGTAGGGTTAGCTACCTACATCAGATAACCAGCTTGCCTATAGAGCATAACCAGCTTTCCCTTGGAGCATTCTATAGCTGGAGGCAATGATGATGTAGGTAGCTAACCCTACATGGCCTTTTTATTTCGGAGAAATTTTTACATTTTCTATACTCATTATAAACAACGTCATGATTTTGATTGCCAAAAGGTGGACAAAAGAGTTTCCACGTGACATGTAGCAAGTCATGTGGGTAGATCGAACTACAACAGTGATGATGACTGTGTCATGATTATACATTATGTAGTGCTTGCAGCTAGCTAGCTCATGACCTGCCTCCCTTCATGACTGTGGTATCATGTCGTTGCTAAGTCTCAGCAGAATCGTGAGCCATTCATCATTGCCCTGGAAACACCAACTGGAGATGCCAACTGCAACAACAACAACAACAAAACATACGTAACTATGGCACAACCTTACACTACTAGCTTACACTACTAGGAATCATTGATAGCTATCAACACTCCCCCCACAGCCCCCCCCCCAATTTTGTCCAGAAGACTATTCTCTGCTCCAAGTAAACCTCTATACAAAGGCCAAAGCACCTTATGGTCTCTCTTCGGAGGTTTTACTGCATATCTCTTATAATTATAGCTACGTACGTACTTCTTCCATTAGCTTCATCAATGGCCACAACTCGAGCAGAGAAGCTAGCAGCGTTGCCACGGCAATACAAGGCCAACTGCTCATTGCACACCACTTGGTAGAGGCCATAGCTGCTGAGGAGGCCAGACATCTTACAGAACTCACCAGCCGCCCTGTGTATGTGTGTGTACAAGCAGGGTTAGTTTGGACACCACAAAGGGATCTCTACAATACTCTCTGTAGTTAGGTGGTTACGGCATCGATACTATAGACTACGTAACCGGGATTGGAAACGCCCCCGTATCCATGCGCATTCCATATCTCGATTTCACCATAGTTTCACTTGGAAACCATAAAATGCTTTCCGACCTAGACAGCAGGTTATGGACCATCAATCCTTGGGACTCTGAAAAACTCCTTGAGAGTCTTTTGATGATGAAAGGTAACTGTAGTTAGGTTAGCTGGCTAATAAGTCATTTCCTCCCCATTTTTGTTAGCAGCTAGAGCGCTGATGTTATGTAGCAGAACACCAATAGATACTAGCAGTGAGATATCAACAAGCAGCTCCTCTAAAACAGGCCCAAAGTAGAGAATTCGGTCCATAGCAACCGTCTTCTGCAATAAACAAACCGAGAGGCGGATGGCGCAACATTGCGAAATATTAATGTCTATGGGCGCACGTGAGCCGTTTCCAATCCCGGTTACGTATCTATGGTTACGGGCTACAGTTTGGCTCATGAATAATTCATGAGTTAATGAGCTAGTCTATTGCACAAGCTACAGGCTTAATTAGCCAGGAAGTTTCATACTAACCAGCATCACTTCCAGGCCTACCTGAGCCTCATTCTGTCTGCTACAGTGTTAGGGCTATGGAGAAACTCAACTTTTGGTCCAGCAACCTCACGATCTCAAAGTTTTTCTACTCTTACCGCCAATTCTTGTCTTCTGTAGCCATTGGATAGAGCTCTGCAAGCTTTATCCTTGTTCTATGGACTAAGGAACAGGGGCAGAGATTGACAAAAGGAGCGGTACCACCGAGATACAGAGGAAAGTAACCGCCGCATCTATCGGTCAGATGTTCATAAGTCAAGAAAAAAAATGTCAAAGAAAATATTTCAACACACTGGCCCTTCCCCTTGGCTCAAGTAATTAGGATACAGCTATTGTAGAGTCAGCAAACAGATTATGTAAGACAAGAATTGGCGCAAGAGTAGAAATTGGGAAATTGTGGCCAGCGGTCGAATTTCTCCATAGCCCTAGTGATATAGCAGACAAAGTGAGGCTCAGGTAGGCCTGGAAGTGATACTGGTTAGTGTAAAACTGCAGCTCTTAGCCAAAGAAGTCTGTAGCTTGTGCAGTTGACCAGCAGCTGCAGCTCATTAACTCATAAATTATTCATGAGTCAAACTGTAGCCCGTAACCTTACCAGTGTGTAAGCCAAGGGCTTATAGGCGGGGAGGCCAAACTCAGGTAGTTT
>LWTN01000129.1 GCA_002101225.1 Cycloclasticus sp. symbiont of Poecilosclerida sp. M
GCAACCCCTACATGTCAACAACCCCTGCACCCTACATGTCAACAACCCCCAGCAACCCCTGCATGTCAACAACCCCTGCATGTCAACAACCCCCAGCAACTCCTGCATGTCAACAACCCCCAGTAACCCCTGCATGTCAGCAACCCCTGCATGTCAGCAACCCCTGCATGTCAGCAACCCCTGCATGTCAGCAACCCCCTGTTCAGTGTGGGGTAATATGGCTATTAACTTCATACTTGAACGTAGGTGCTTTATCAATCCCAAATTCACACTTTGGATCTGGAGATGGGCCAATTTTCATAGATACCTTGTCATGCGATGGTGATGAAGGTAGTGTACTGAAGTGTAGATCAATTCTAGGCCATCACTCATGCTCTCATATGGATGATGCTTCTGTTGAATGCTCTGGTATGATCAACTAGAGAGAGAGAGCAGAAATGTTACTAGCTAGTGGCTTTTTATGTTTATAGATGTGGATGAGTGCTTGGTGGATAATGGTAACTGCAGTGACATCTGTATCAACACTATTCCACACTACCACTGTGACTGCACTGATGGGGATGAATTGGATGCCACTGGGTTTAGTTGTATTCGCAATGTGGAGTGTTCTGGTGAAGGAGTGAACTGTTCGTGCTTGCCAGGTTATCAAGATCTAACTGGGACAGCAAACAACTGCACTGGTACGTACGTATGTGTGTGACTAATGCAGATTTGTAAGTTAGTGTTGATGTTGCCAATTGCTATATATAATTATGTAGATATTGATGAATGTGAAGAAGATCTGGTCAGCTGTACAGAAGATTCTCAGTGTGTCAATTTGATTGGGAGTTCCATGTGTATTTGCAACCATGGTTACCACAACAATGGCACTAACTGCTGTATGGTGGAGTCCTTGCACTGTTAGAACATCATATCATAACTTGTTTCTATCTTAGATTGTGAAGATGATGAGCTGCGACTAGTGAATGGTGATACTGAAATGGATGGTCGTGTGGAAGTGTGTTTGAACAATATCTATGGGACTGTGTGTGGTATTAACTGGGATGAACTTGATGCCAAAGTCACGTGTAGACAGTTGGGATACTCTGATAGCAGTAAGATCATTATACAACACCAAAATTTAAGTATAATGATGATATTCCAATGTTTAGATGTTGTTGCACTGACTGGAGGCACCTATGGGCAAGGATCAGGACCAATACTACTGGGACGTACTGTATGCAATGGCGGTGAAGCTATGCTAGTGGATTGCGCATCTTTTTCTAGCTCTGATTGTGATCATTCAAGAGATGCAGCAGTCCAATGTGGAGGTAACACATGTACATGCATTAGTGAGCTGTCAATAAAGTGCATGCAAGCTGCGTATTAAAATTGAAGAGGGAAACAAAAGATGCTACATTTATTATAGTGAACATTGCATTAGAGGTCAGAGTGCAATGCTTGATTTATTCTCACTGATGTCTTGTAGCTCTTTGTGAAGAAGGTATTGTCAGGTTGCTAGTGGGTGAGAATAATGCCTACTTTCTTGGAGAAACAAACTATGACAGCAACTACTATATCGCTGAGGATGAGCTGAGAATTGGAAGAGTGGAGGTGTGTGTTGGAGGGAGGTATGGCACAGTGTGTGATGACTCCTGGGACAACCAAGATGCCTCTGTGGTCTGCAGACAGCTGGGATTCTCACCACATGGTAATGTCACTTTAATTACAAGCATGGCTTACTTACCTGGTATTTTTCTTTTAGGTGCAATTGCATTAACAGACCAATTATTTGCTGACCACAATGCAAATACATTTGTACAAGGCATTGACTGCACAGGATTTGAAACTTCACTTCTTGATTGTGAGCATAGCACATTGGTTCAGTCCACCTGTGGTCCACTGGAAGATGCAGCAGTAATATGTCAAGGTACAATACCGTGTAGTACTTGAAGTGGTGCTGAAACTGGTGTTCATGCCCTGACAGATTTGAGTACACTAAGTGGTAATTGTGAGGATGGAGACATCAGACTGGAAGGAGGAGTTGACAATGATCAAACCCGCACTAGAGATGGAAGAATAGAAATCTGCTTCAACAATGCTTGGGGGACTGTGTGTAATACAGCCTTTAGCCTTCTTGATGCCATAGTCACATGTCATCAGTTAACTGGCTTTAAGAAAGAAGGTGTGTGGTGTATCATTATCAAGTGTGCAGTTCAATTTTTGTTTTGTTTAGGTGCTCGCCTGCTGGACACAAGGCCACTCATGTCTTCTTCAGGCCCAATATACCTGGACCAGCTGCTGTGTAGTGAAGAGGATGATAGTTTACAAGGCTGTAACTGGGGGATTAGAGCTTTTGGTCTCACTACTTGTAACCATTCATCTGATGCTTGGGTCGAGTGTTCAGGTTGACTCACATTAGCAAGATGAATTAAACTTACAATGTTTCTCATGCTAGATATCGATGAGTGTTCAGAATATCCTTGTGAGCAGATATGCAACAATACAATTGGAAGCTTCGTGTGTAGCTGCTACAATGGCTACAACTTGGACACAAATGACCTCAACTGCACCAGTAAGTGCAAGTCATGTGATGTGAGGACTAATGCAGTGATGAATGCTGTTTTGACTACCCTGTGCAGATATTGACGAGTGTGAGATGATGGTGGACAACTGTGATAGTAATGCTGAGTGTATTGACACTGAAGGAAGTTACAACTGCTCGTGCAACAGTGGTTTTGTTGGTAATGGAGCACCTGGACAATGCTCAGGTAACCATAATGACATCATCATTATGCTGAGTTATATTATTAGTTGTGCATTGTAGACATTGACGAATGTGAAGAAAGAAGTCCTTGCCATGCTAATGCTACCTGTGTCAATACGTTTGGTAGCTTTGAGTGCACTTGCAGCCTTGGCTACAGAGGAGATGGGCTGTACTGTTCAAGTTAGTTGTAACGTGGGATAACAGAGCCTATTGTAAGTGTTGTAATCTCTACTACATAGATGTTGACGAGTGTCAGAACAACTCCCTGCACAACTGCCATGTGAATGCCACATGCACTGACTCCGTGGGCAGCTTTGACTGTGAATGTGTTGAAGGGTTCTTTGGCAATGGAGTGGAGTGCCAAAGTGAGACAGCTAGCCAACTGCAACAAGAGCATGCTAGTTATATTTGCTGTTGTTATAGATGTTGATGAGTGTGAGAGTGAAGTGGACGAGTGCAGTGATAATGCAGAGTGTTTCGACACTATTGGTAGCTATGACTGTACATGCATCAGTGGCTATTTTGGAAATGGCACTGACTGTGAAGGTAAATCATACACTCATGCACCAATAGCCTGACACATACCTTTTCCCACTGCTTCAGATATGGACGAGTGTGAAGCCAATAATGGTGGCTGTGAACACATTTGTAACAATGGCATTGGTAACTTTTCATGTGAATGTCAACAGGGATATACCTTAGAAGACAACACATTCAACTGCACTGGTAAGTGCATGCCATGGGCACTAGTCTCCTAGCTGTCCCTAGACTCCTAGTCCCCCTAGTCTGCTGGCCGCCCCTAGTGGATGCCCTAGTATGCTGGCCACCCCTAGTGGATGCCCTAGTCTGCTGGCCACCCCTAGTGGATGCCCTAGTATGCTGGCCACCCCTAGTGGATGCCCTAGTCTGCTGGCCACCCCTAGTGGATGCCCTAGTATGCTGGCCACCCCTAGTGGATGCCCTAGTAT
>LWTN01000130.1 GCA_002101225.1 Cycloclasticus sp. symbiont of Poecilosclerida sp. M
ATAGTTCTTCTATTTGCACGTTCTGCCCTTGTTCCTTGCTAGATGGGAGATGCAACGTAGGTGTCCAGGGAAGGATTTGTCGAGTTTGCCCATTAGCACTGTATACGCACTGTCAGAGCCATCAGTTGAACCTGTGTATAGTTAAGGCATGCTCAATCACCCTAGTGAGGAATGCCAGTGGTGTAGTTTCTGAAATAGCCCAGTACTTCGATTACTCACCAAAGCGCCAACGCTTTTTTGAGCATGTGATCGAGTCTGTTTCACCTGCTGCCAAAAAAAGTAAGTTGAAAGACTTATGTCGGACTCATTGGGTTGAGCGAATAGATTCTTATTTAGTATTTTATGACTTATATCCTGCAATTGTTAAAGCAATGGAATCTATAAGTGAGTGCAGTTCAGAATATGGTGAGTGGTCTTGGGATTCCAAATCAATAACCAAAGCAAATGGTTACATTCATCAACTCGCATCTTCTGAATTTATTGTAACATTCTTAACCACCATGAGAATTCTTAGTAGCCTTCGTTGTTTGACTATCAATCTCCAAAAGAAAGTTAATGACATACTTGCAGCCTATGATCATGTTTCTGATGTGCAAATGGAGTTTGAGTTGTTGAGGGTCAATTGTGAAGAGGAATTCCATTCCTGGTTTGCTGAGATCAAAGAATTTGCTGAAAAACAGAACACTCCCATTAGAGCTCCCAGGATTGTTTCACGACAAGTACACAGGGATAATATTCCAGCTGATACCCCTGAGGCATATTATCGTAGAAATCTCCTGTTGCCATTCCTGGATCACATCTGCAGTGAAATGCAAGCCAGGTTTGGCCCAATTCATCAGACTAAGATTAAACTTCTTGGCCTCATACCATCTCTTGCTGAAAAATGCTCTTCTGAGTCAGTAAAACAAGTGGGTGAGCTCTATAAGGACGATTTGCCATCTCCTCATCTATTATCAACAGAATTCAGCCGTTGGAAAATGAAATTTCAGTCAGTACCCTCTCACAAGAGACCAAGCATCATTGCTATGCTGTGATAGAGATGCTTTTCCCAATATCAATGTATTGCTGGTCATAGCTTGTACACTGCCAGTCACTACCTGTGAAACAGAGAGGTCTAATAGCCAGTTGAAGCTTTTGAAGACCTATCTTCATTCAACAATGTCAGAGCAGCGACTTTCTTCCTTGACACTGTAAAATTCATCGCAGAATGGCAACTTGGATGAACTTGTTGTAGCTTTTGCAAATCAACACCCACGCAGGATAAGTCTTCCCTGCGTATTATCAGAGATAGCATAGTCAATTTCGTTCATTATATTATACAGACAATTTTTCATGCTGGTAATTAAAATGGGGCGTGGTTATTAAAATCTTTACGCGAGCGCAAAAAAAGAACCCCCCTTTCTAAAATCCTAGATCCGCCCCTGATATGCAAATGACAGCTTTGTATATACCACCCCTCCCATGTCTACAGTATGGTGCTCCCATCGAGTGTGACACGTTCTCCAGCTGCTCTGCCATGGTCACATTCTCTACTGAAGTCACCTGTAGTGTCCTACATAGCCATAGTGCTTGTCTGTATCCTATGTTTGTCTCTGTGCCCTTGCTCCTGGCAGGTAGCTCTGGACATCCTCCTTAGAAATCACCAGCAGAGTCACCAGGTAAGTCAGTAATAGCCACAGAAGCTCGTTTTAAGATAATTTCTCCGCATACTAAATTTGTATAATAATTATGTTTGCAAGTACTACCATTTTCTGTGGTAGTTAAACTTCATGTGTAGCTACCCACACACAATATTGTGTAATTGGAGTAGCAATTTCCTTCTTTCACGCCGGACCTACTCCTCGCTGCTTTTCATCTGCCATAGCTCATTACATAGTGTATGGTATACATAGTATAAAAGTAACACCAGATGATATCACCATGAAAGAAAAGGTGATCAAGGTAAAATTAAGTAGCTATAGCTATAATATAATTTTGCACTTCCCTTTCAGTAGAACAATGCAGATTTGGATTGTTACTGGACGAACCTGAATATGAATATCGATTTGATCTTGGTATTGGGCAGGTGGCTAGCTCTGTTTCCTCGAACAACAAAGTGCATATCATTGAATGCATATGTAAGCATATTCTATTCTCAATGTAAAAGCTGAATTTGACCAACATTGAATGTGTTGTATTTAATAAGGGATCATCCAAGGAACCCTTTTCTTGTGAATGAAAGGTCAAGCTTTCAGCTGACGACATGTATAGAATGTTTACAGCTGTGTTAGCTCCTAAGAATTCCAATCTCAGAGATTGTCAAGAACTTGTATTGATGTGGTGGGCAGACTTCATTTAATCTTGGTTAACCCTCTCCTTGTCAATTGACTTTTTTGGGGGGGAAATTACCTTGACCCTGCTCTACACTTTGCCTTTTCCTGAGGCCATCATAGGCATAGCAACCTAGTTAGCCCTGGAGGTGATAAACACATTGTGGTCAATTAGGTTACCCAGCAACAAAGTATGTGGTCAGTGTGGTGGTTTACATTTGAAATTCATATTTGCAATTTGAAATTTTGTTCTTTTTCACGTAGATTTAGAATGAGCTTTTGATTTTTGAAATCAGTAAATCCTGTTGAATCCGCGGCATAACTGACCCACATAAGGTACAATTGGCGACCCTGCCAGGACCGATTTCAGCTGATGTCAAGACGCGAACTGCAGGCATTGACCAAGCACCCAGGAGACTTCGGGGAGAACAACGATCGGAAACTATGGGAGACCATGACGAGGATGGTCCTACTCAGGACGAAAGGTTAGCAGAAGAGTTGGCCGACGCTAAGAATGTGGCGGAAGCCCAATCAACCGCCTTCAACGGATTATTAAGGAGGCGACCTTTAACCAACGACAAGCAGAGGAGTGTGCAGATGATTTGCAACAACGCCTGGAAAGTGTTGAAATTCGTTTAGAGTTGAACCACCTGCGTACAATAGAACACCTACGGGGAGAGCAGCAAGAAGCTATTAGAAGGGAGCAAGCAAGGACACTCATTATTAATTGTAACTGGTATGGGTCGTCCGTCACCCACACAATTTATTGTATCTTTTTTTCGCTTTTCTCTTTAATAAAAAGTAATAAAACATTGAAGACGCAAGTGTAAACTAGCTGACTATATCTAAGCCAATCCGGGAACGAACTCTCTAACATTTGGTCCTTCGAGCTGGATCCTTCTTGTATCAGCCTCATTTCGTTTTGGTTCGTCTCTCGAAGCCGTGGCATTCGCCTTACTCTCGTCGTTTGGGTCGCCACATGTTTTAGACTTTTGAAGTCGCTGTCGACCATGACCGAAGCTACCGCCCGTGTTCTCTCCAATAACAGAAAGAAGAGGGGTTCTGTTCGTGGCTCAATCACCCGTCTTTGACGGGGGCTTGCCAGTCTCGAGGATTCGCCTGACCTGGATGCAGCACGACGCCTTACCACACACTTGCAGACCCTTGCTACGGAGTTTAAGGTTCATCATTATGCTATTATTGAACTACTGGATGATGAAACCGCCCTAGAGAATGAGCAGGGCATTCTGGATGACCTTGATGATGAGGTGGCTCAGCTCTCTGACCGTGTGGAGAGGCTAATGGCTGCCTGCTCCTCTGGGAATTCCAGCCTGCACAATATCGCTACCAAACGTCTCAAACAACTTGACAATGGGATTGCTGCAATCTTCGATGCTATCTCAGCTCCTCGGGGATGACAAAAT
>LWTN01000131.1 GCA_002101225.1 Cycloclasticus sp. symbiont of Poecilosclerida sp. M
GGGGGGGGGGGGGGGGGGGGGGGGGGGGGGGGGGGGCCTTGGATTATTGCTGCCCCCCAAACTATAAAGTTGGGTGTGATTTAAATTTTCGGCACGCCATGTGCCCCACCCCCCACCAATACATCACATTTTCCCCTCCTTGTGAAACCCTGATGGCCCTAATTGAAATTGCATCCCTTTTAATAACACACCTGCAATGCAGGGACATTTCTGATGAAGAGACAGTTGCCTGGATCCCCTATGCAGTAGTGGGCCATGACACCCTCACAGAACAACCTCCAAAACTCTCTGCTGGGACCCCCCTTCTTCACCCACAAAATGAACCTGAAATAAACAAGTGGTCATCCCCATGGTGCTGACCCTTCTCTCTCCTTCCCTCACTCTCCACTACACCTCAACATTAATGTCCCAAAATAAAACCCAAGGGGTCTTGGCTCTCTTTCAAACATACCTTCAACAGAGAAGAGGACTTGAATCTGTCCTTCCTCGCCTCCCTAACTGCGTCATCCAATACCTTTGCCCTCCTGACATCTATTGTAACTCTGTGGCATACCGCCCATTCTTCATCTGTCTTTGGGATAGAAATGCCACACTCCCTCTGTAGGCACCCATCACATCACTCAAGCTAGATGGGTCCCTGCATGTTACAAAGCACAAGGTAGTGTCAAGAAGGCTTATGTGTATCTCAGACTTTGGATTTACACCCAACAAAGGTTTTGAAGGATTTGGTACACGAAAAACTAGCCCAATCCATAAGCTTTCCTATAGTACCCACCCACAGCAAGGCCTGGGCTGTTGTTGGTCAAGTGGTGCATAATGTGGCTAGCTGTGAAAATGAAAAATTATCTAATTAGGCCCCCCCCCCCCATTTTTAGAACTCGGTGGGCTCTAACTCTGGAAGATATAGCTAGTTTTCTGCATTAGTTATGCAAGCTGAAAGTATAGATTTTTCAATAGAGTTTCTATACAAAGTCAATGGTTACTTTGACCTTGCAGAGAATGAGCTCTAATTCCCAAAATTGAAATTTCATTTAAAAGAGCCCTCTGAGTTCTACCCCTGGCCCCCTTGAGGTGTGTGTTAATTTCAATTGCCATTGGTTGTTTGCATCTAGCATCCCAATAAATGTATACATGACTTGCTATGTATATTCACCTTTCTGAGTCTGCAAGGCTTTCCTTCAGTGCTTTGTCTACCATTTTCTTCCTCTATAGTCAAGTCGACTGTTACTGGAGGGTGGCAGCGAGGGAGAAAGTGGTGGTGAGGAAGATAGCTGTGACGAATCCAGGTGGGTATAGGGAAGGCTTCCAGATGGTAAGGATGACGAAGACTGGGGGCGTAACTGGCTTGATGGTAGGGAAGAGGAAGACTGGGGGCGTAACTGGCTAGATGATGACTGGCGTCGGAATTGGCGTGTAGATGAGGAGGAAGTGGACTGTTGGGCAGAAGGTAGCAAAACGGGGTGTTAGGGAAGAGGAGGACTGGCGGGCAGAGGACCCAAAGTCATACACCGGCAACTACAAGGTACATCAATAGTAGTGCATGAGATACCAAAGTTAGTAGGAGAATTGTCCATGGGTTACAATAGTTATCACAATACTTATTAAACTTGCAAAAAAAAAATCTACACATACCTCATCACTCGTAGAGCCATCATCACTGCTTGGTTGTGGATCAATCTAAAGAGAGTACATAATGTGTATACTCCAGTATTATATCTAGATGGGAAAGAATCACTGCATTAGCAGATATAATTATATAGAATCACTGCAACAATGTCATACCTCGCTATCCGATTCACCACCCCTTGAATAGTTCTGAAAGTACATAAACATGTATCATATTGATTCGCCACCCTTGAATAGTTCTGAAAGTACATAAACATGATTGCCCCTCCCCCAAATTGCCAAGGATAAAAAAGAACCAATGTAATACTATATGCATTGTTGCATCTGGAAAGCAGTAGTTAGTTATAATATTATTAGGGCCATCATAACTCTTGTTGCATAGCTTTATTACCCATGGCTGTTTGGGATCAGTGGAATGGAATGGTTGAAGGGAATGGATATTGGAATGACCTCTGACCCCTTAGTGGTGACACATTTCTGAACATAGCTTCAATTATTGGAACCGAGAATCAGAAGGGGTCCAATGCCGCTAAAATCTGATGCATTTTCTTAGCTAGAACATGGCCTCCAATGCCTTATAGTGCCCACCAACACCTTGGCTCCTCTTAAGTGTAATTCTGATGACCATTACCACTTTCCACATCACTCAAGAGGGACAACACTTCTCAACTGATGATAAGGTACTGCCAGCACATAGTTAGCTTAGGCACCAGCACCAACCAAGGCTCCACAAGAAGATCTAGTTCCCAGGATACAAGTTAGTGTTAGAGAAGGTGTGGTGTCCACTTCTAGTTTATAGTGCCCACCAACACCTTGGCTCCTCCCAGTTCCCAAGTTGTGGGCTAGACCAACAACAATAGGATGGGTTCAGGAAAAACCACATCAGAGTCATATAGCAGTACATTTTGTGGTCAAAGGTCAGTCCTGTGGTCCAGTGACCTATTACACACACCCAGTTCCCAGCACCAATGCTGCATGGTCCAATAGCACATGGCCGGCTACCAAACTTATATAGTTCCCACCAGCACCTATAGGTACCAGTACCAAGGCTCCCACATTTTATTTTGCCACAAGAGAAAGGTTTGCTGCAATCCCTCTTAGTTCCCAGGATCATTTTCCTACAGTGCATTTTCTATACCTGGTCAAAGTTAC
The DNA here is from genome assembly GCA_002101225.1 of Cycloclasticus sp. symbiont of Poecilosclerida sp. M. GTDB lineage: Bacteria > Pseudomonadota > Gammaproteobacteria > Methylococcales > Cycloclasticaceae > Cycloclasticus. The sequence goes on from LWTN01000131.1 coordinate 2,779, forward strand.
TCCAATGTCACACATACTTCTCAAGAAGAAATTAATGTAGCCTATGAGGGGTTAGGGCCGTCTAGCACTATATACTCACCTTTAATATGGTGCTCCTGGTTGTGAATATTGAAGCAGGACAAACCACCATATGGGCCCTGAGGGAGGTCAAACTCAAAATATCCCCACAATCCAGGCATTTCTCCTTCACCTATTAACAAGAGAAACTGTGCACACCTCAGCTAGATGTGGATTGGCCCCTCCCAGTTCCCTACTACATGTTTTCAGCTGAGGTTCTCATCCACAGGCTGGACTGTGGTCTACTGGAACCGCCCATCCCATTCAGTCATACCTGCTCAAAATCCTGATCCTCCTCCTCCTCCTCCAGACTCAAGTCTCGCTGAATTGGCCTGATATAGACTCGCCCCTTCCCTATCCTATCTTTGAGCAATTGAGGGCTGCTGGAGACTCTAGCTGAGAGAACCTCCAGCTCTCTTGTATTGGGCCTACACATGAGAAGCTCAAAACCTCCCCCACCAAGGAGCTTAGGGTAGGCCCGAGTCAACTGCTGGTGGAAAGTCTCCACAGAGCAGCTGACATCATCCACTATAATGAGCTTTTCTCCTAGCCCTGCCTCCTCCAGTAGTACCTTGGTTGCTTTAGTGGTAGGTACCCTGGCCTGACCTGCAATGCAATAACCAATAATTCAGCAGCTGCAAAGGAAGTTCCAGCTGACCTGTGTCTGACAAGCAAACAAATTTGTGGCTCCAGCGCTGGTGGGTGGGAGACTGGGCTGCAGGTCTCTTCCTCCTCATAACCAATAATTCAGCAGCTGCAAAGGAAGTTCCAGCTGACCTGTGTCTGACAAGCAAACAAATTTGTGGCTCCAGCGCTGGTGGGTGGGAGACTGGGCTGCAGGTCTCTTCCTCCTCCCTGCCCAGCCAAATAGTTTGTTCCGTTCCTCCCTTACCTCCTCCCTTGCCTCCTTGCGTG
>LWTN01000132.1 GCA_002101225.1 Cycloclasticus sp. symbiont of Poecilosclerida sp. M
GTGAGTAATGTTTCTATTTCAGACCATTCCAACAAAGCTTCTGTGTCATCAAGACTATGAAGAATAGGGTGCTCTAAGTCAGCGGTTGAAAAGAAGAGGTTGGATTGTGTTGAGAATGATTTTTGCAGATGCATTACAACAAAATTTATGCGTATTTTTTGGGTTATGCTGAGGTCTCGAGTGGTTAATATACCCTTTTGACCAACTAACGAGTGTTGCACTTATGATGTGAATTCAAGCGTAATGGATAGTTTCTTTTCTAAAGAAGTCGCTCTTTATATGTTTAAATCTATAGAGCTGCTCAGCGCTATAATTGTTCTTGCGCTTGGATTCTTGGTTTTATATGCCGTTATTCTTTATATAAAAGACAGCGTGCAGAAAGAATCGACTATTTTGCGCAACTATCCACTTATGGGCCGTTTTCGATTCTTATTCGAAAAAATGGGCGAGTTTTTTCGTCAGTATTTCTTCGCGATGGGCCGCGAAGAGTTACCCTTTAACCGCGCTCAACGCAGTTGGTTTACCGCGCTGCTAAAAACCTTGATTCCACAGTTGCCTTCGGTTCAACAAAAGATTTACACCAGCTCGGTGCCATCATTTTTGTTAACTACCCCTTCCCAAAACTTGATAGCGAAAACGCAACGTTAGGCCCAATGATGATTGGGCCCTATTGCGACCTTCCGTACTCTACCTCCTCTGTTTTTAATATTTCAGGCATGAGCTATGGTGCGATTTCTAAACCTGCTGTGCTTGCTCTTTCGCATGGGGCGAAAAAATCTGGCGGCTGGATCAACACGGACGAGGGTGGGCTTTCACTCTATCACCTCCGAAGCGGCTGCGATTTAGTATTCCAAATTGGCACCACCAAATATGGGGTTCGCGATAAGAAAGGATTATTATCTGATGAAAAACTAAAACAAGTCGCCGCGCACTAACAGGTAAAAATGTTTTAGCTTAAACTCAGCCAAGGAACAAAACCCGGTAAAGGCGGCATATTTCCTGAGGTAAAAGTCACCAAAGAAATTGCCGAGATTCGCGACATCCCACAAGGTGAAGATTCCATCAGCCCGAATCAGAACCGTTACGGGCAGACCCGTCGGCTTTAAAACTGTCGCCAGCTGGTGGGATTGGCTAAACAAACTGTGCGCGCTAATCAATGAGCGTGGAGAAGAATCAGCTCCAGACTTTATTACCCTTGACGGTGGAGATGGTGGAACGGGTGCTGCGCCCATGTCGCTAATTGATAACGTAGGCTTACCACTTAACGAGGCCTTACCCGTCGTAGAAAATGTATTGATAAACCATAATCTGCACAAACGCATAAATCCCACAGAAGTCGCCTGGGCTTTATGTGCTGGTGCTGACTTCGTTACTTCTGCCCGTGGTTTTATGTTTGCACTAGGTTGCATCCAGGCTTTGCAGTGTAATAAAAACACCTGCCCAACACTGGCGTCACCACCCACGATGTTGAGCTGCAGCGTGGCCTAGACCCCACAAATAAAGCCAGCCGCGCTGCCAGCTTTCAAAAGAATATCGTACGAGAAATATCCACCATCGCACATTCATGTGGCGTTGTCGGGCCAAGGCGCTTAAAACGGCAACACGCGCGTATTGTTATAGCAAATGGTTTTTATCAATGCACTCGATGAATTACACCCTTATCCAGAGACTAACGACGTTACATAATTTTCTACGACATCAGTGGCATTACCGTAGACCTTTTCTTTAAACGCGGATTCGACCATTGAGGGCTCTAGGTTTAATTCAACCGTATGCGCACCCGACTGATTAGCGGCATCAACAAATCCTGCGGCGGGGTACACATTGCCGGACGTTCCTATCGATAAAAACAAATCGCAGCGACTGATAGCATCATAAATCTCATCCATTTGATACGGCATTTCGCCAAACCAGACGATGTCAGGTCGTAGGCCATTGGCTTGTTGGCAACACTCGCATACAGACTCTGGATTAACATCGCCGTGCGTTTGAAAACGTTTACCCGTCCGTGCACAAAAACTTTTTAGCACTTCACCGTGCATATGAATGATATTTTTGGTTCCAGCGCGCTCGTGTAGATTGTCTATATTTTGTGTGACGACCAAGGTGTTGAATTGATTACTTTGTTCTAGTTGAGCTATGGCCGTATGCGCGGCGTTTGGTTTTATATCCTCGCCCAATAATTGCTTGCGTCGCATATTATAAAACGTATGCACGAGTTGCGGGTCGCGCGCATAAGCCTCTGGCGTTGCTACATCTTCTACTCGGTGATTTTCCCACAGCCCGTCGCTGGCCCTGAATGTTTTGATGCCTGATTCTGCGGATACGCCTGCGCCGGTTAAAATAACAATGTATTTAATGTCGTCCATTAGCGACCCCTTGATAACCCTCTTTATAGCTTTTGAATTTAAACTTGAACCCCTCATCACGCAAGCGTTTGTTTTCTAGACGCTTATTTCTATCTGCATCTTTTTCTAAAACCAAGGCATCGGCTTAGGTAAGCCTAATTTTTGAGTTAGATAATTTGCGATGTTCCAACTCGTCGCTGGATCATCATCAGTAGCTAAATATGTCGTTTTTAACTTTTCCCCTCTCGCTCTCTTATTAATTAAGAAAACCAACGCCACTACACAATCATCTCGGTGAATTCTATTGGTGTAGTAGGCGGGTTCTTTCTGGACGCCATCACCTGCCTTTAGCTTATTAATTAAATAAGCTGATCGCCCGTAAATCCCTGAAAAGCGTATCACTGTCGTGCTGCCATTAAAGCCTAAAAAGCACTTTTCAGCTGCCAGCAAAATCTTCCCCCGTTCATCAGCCGGTTCAGTCGGTGAGTCTTCATTAACCCATTCGCCTTCGCACTGACCATAAACCCGAGTAGAAGACACAAAGGTAAATGCTGCGCTGGGACAGCTTTTTTTGAACGCCGTTAAAACATTTGTGACACCCAGTTCGAACACCGCTTTGTAGGCATCTAGATACCTCTCGCTAGGAGAGATAATATAAACGACTTGGTCGTAATCTAGATTCAAACCCTCAATCTGTTGTTGGTTCGTGACGTCTGCTTTTATGTAGTTAACCGCCGATAAGCTTGCTGACGGGTCACGCTTTAGCCCCGTTACATCGTGTCCCTCATCGGCTAGCTGAACGGCCAATTCACCACCAATATCACCACAGCCAATAATCAATATTTTTGCCACTAGCTAGCCTGCCCTTTATTTTTTTCTTCTATCCATAGAGACATATATTTTGTGCTTTTTAATAAGTGGTGACGCAGCAGACCTCCCTGAAAATCCTGCTCGCGGTGCGCAGTTAATTCTTTCCTAACGTGTTCTATACGCGCTAATAATAGTTGTAAGTAATCACTCGGGTTGTAACAAGTTTTTAATATTTCAACGCCCTGTCGCTGACACTTTTGCCACTGCACCTTATCTTGATATAAAGCCACTGCCGCATCAGAAAAGGCTTGGGGGTCTTCTGCTACTACGCCATTCCACGATAGGTCACTGTGCATCGCCTCTGCCCCAACTGGAGTTGTCACACTATGTAATGGTCAACTAAAACTGTAAGGTTTCTAAGCCACTTTTAGTAAATTCTGTCTTTTCTGTGCTGGCGTTATATAGCCAATGGCAGAATTGATTCTTTTGTTATTGTAGTACCGTATGTAATGCTCAACTGTTACTACAACTACTTGATGATTGATAAACGATAACCCATTCAAATATTCACTTTTTAAGGTTCTAAAAAACCGTTCTTGAACAGCATTATCCCAGCAGTTTCCTCGCC
>LWTN01000133.1 GCA_002101225.1 Cycloclasticus sp. symbiont of Poecilosclerida sp. M
ACGTGACTCGTTTCCAATCCCGTTCCCGTAGGTTATAGGTACTATCTATGGACGATCCAAATCAGGGCGACGATCTAACCAGAGCGACAATCTAATACTAAACGTGTTAGCTATAGAGCAACAATTCAAATCAGGGCGACGATCTGAACTGGAGCTGTGAACTGTTGCTGGTCCAAAAAAAGCAGCGATGAAACAAACAATTCTATCTGCCAAAAATGCTGCACCTGCCATTTTAGGTTCAAAGTGCAAAATAAATCAAGTGGAGATCGTCGCTCCTCTTACATTCATCGCTGGAGTTTTGAGTTCGTTCACGGCTCTAGTTTCGTCGCGGTTTTACATAGTCGCTCTGGCCAGATTTCTCGCTGTAGATTTCAACTTAAAGATCGTCGCCCTGATTTGGATCGTCGCCCTGGTTAGATCGTCGCCCTGATTTGGATCGTCGCTCTGGTTAGATCGTCGCTCTGATTTGGATCGTCGCTCTGATTTTGAATTGTCGCTGCTTTTGTCAATTTTGACACAAAGGGCACCCCATAATTAGATCGTCGCTCTGATTTTGAATTGTCGCTGCTTTTGAATGTGATTTTCTTTTTTGAATCAATTTTGACACAAAGGGCACCCCATAATGCAGTGCCCTCTCAGCAGAGACCTTGAAGAAGTGTGGACAAAGTGGAGGTGCAGGCTTGGAGTCTGTTTGCATACCAGCTGCCCACAAGTGGCAATCTAGGGGCTGGATCTGGTCTTGTGATCCTATGAAGAATATTTTTACTACAGAGCTTTGCAAGTTGGTTGTCAGGTCTTGTGTAAGCTAAATCTATTTTGATTTGCAATCTGACAACCAACCTGCAAAGCTCTGTATAGACATACATACACTGATCTACTCACCATAATGTAACTCCGGCATATCATATATAACAGGGCGGCCATGTGGAGAATGTGTTAAGCCTTATAGGGTGAGCATTCCAGTCTGTGACAAATTCATCTAAATCTTGACGTAGCAGATCACCCAAAACAAATCCTAAAGTATATCTATGCATACATGGGAACATACATGCATGGGAACTGGGTCACAATGGACACAGACCTGTGGATATCATTTTCCTTGTTGAATAGCCCATCTGACATGAGTCCCTGTTAGTAAATAATTACTACCACAGCACAACAATAGCTCATTGCTGGCTTACCCTGCACAATGTGATCCACCAATCCGATTTGAATCTCCTGAGTTGTGCCCAGAAAGATTCAATCCTCTAAACTCATACATATGTTGTACACACAATGTTCTACCTATTAGTCAACTTACAGTATTGGCAGTTGAAGGCCCATATATGTAGCTTCTTTCATGATTCCTTCTGAAGGCAATGTGAAGCTTAGCTAGTCTACAGTTTTCAGTGCCACAGTCAGATCGTATAACTTTAGGACAGCCTGTGAGCAATATGACAAACCTTCCTAGAAGCAAATATGCGTACCTCCACAATTCTCCACACCATTGGGTCATGATTCGTTGAAGACAGTTTCAGCCATAAGACCTTCCTGGAAAACCTGCTAATTTGAAAGCTAAGCTATATTAAACATCCAGACACTATACTCTTACCCATCAATGCATCCATGTATACATAATCCGTATGGGGCAAGTTTATCGTACCCATCCAGATGCCAGATTTGATTAGGTCCCTAGGGCACATCACAAAACAGATGAAGTACTTATAAGCGTAACGGTCGTGTTACCTTGCAGTGATATAATCTCCTTTTAAGTCGCCTACTCTTTCGCTGTTCTACCCCCCCAGGATCTAATTCCTTTAATAGCCGCATAACTGTATCCCTAATCAACTACTGTCTATGCAATACAAGTCAAATAAGGCCCTCACCTCCTTGTTATTATCTTGTATTTAGATCGAAGTATTCTCCACACAGCCCGATAACCACGCAATTTATCGGATGATTGCAATATAGACTGTAGTAAACATAATTATAGTACATCACCCATCCAGTTGTACAGTGTAAAACCTGTAATAGAGCTTTGAGAATATCTGCTGGGGGTTCAACACTTCTTCTTTTAAGGCCTAGTTTACGGAACTGGCGTTTTAACCATGACATGCTGCAAAAAAACAAGATTGAAAATACAAACCCAATGCCAAGAACCCAATGCCAAGAAACCCTCATGTAGCGGAAATTATGTTCTGGTGATTTGTTTTACCATAATTATCAAAGGAGCTGCTAGCTAGCGCCAGCATACAAATTCTACCCACACACACACACACACACACACACAAAAATGTAGCTCTTTCTATAACACCTCGACCTTGTTCATCTCACCTTTTTTTAATATCATGTATCCTGTGCAGCCTCTCCAGAATAACTTTGTAGGACCTTCCACTATAGAAGTATTCTACCAAGATTGCTGCATAGAAATTAAACAGTTTCCTAGCGCCTTGGCCACGAAGATGGGCTTACCCGGTAGCCCATCCATCTTTGATATCCAACCGAACCATAGGCCTATAGGCCATCCAACTAAGGAACACGCACGTTGTTTTAATATTCCTCCGGAAGGTAAGCGGCCGAATTGTCGGCCGACCGCGGCCGCACCCGCTTGTCGGCCGCGCCGCGGTCGGCCGACAATTCGGCCGCTTACCTTCCGCGATTAATTGGAGAGGAATATTAAAACATAATGTCCTGTCCGTGTTCACGCACGTTCGAAGAGCTGACTAGATCCGACTGTAGTGACTAGAGACAGCTAGCTGCTCACATGGCATGATTGCGAGAGTGAGGATGAATATGACACGGAAGGTATTTACTTAAAATGATAATTGTCTTATTAAACAGATATACTAGCCAGTTACCAGAACATGGCTGATAAGAGAGCTGGTGAGCTTGCCCACTATCTGCTCCTCCTGTACCAGAAAATAATCGAACTGTGCCTCACATCAAGTAACCAGGTAAATGTTGATAACACCACTGCAGCTCCCCCCATGTACGTGTAAACAACTGGTCTCTATTAAACTATAGGTATTGAAATGGTGGGCTGAAACAAACTTCTAGGAAGACTCCAGTTCTTTATCAACACTGCCACAACTCATACTGTCAACTCACTCATGATCATACTATCAACCCACATTGTTGTCAACCCATGGCCACATTGATTCTACTGTCTTTTCTAATGAATTCTGAATGCACCATCTTGTACTAACAGTTGTATACGATGAACTAAATATTACGGCAATTGCTGTGTGCAATGTCATCCTTGCTTAAGTGCAGTCCATGCAGTGCCCTCTCAGCAGAGGTTGATTTTAAGAATTGGGTGTGGCTTAAAGCAAATTCTACCACAGCTATGTAACCACACCCACTCAATCGCTTCTACACTTAAACTCAACTCTACAAGCCCATGGAGCTGCCCAGATTTACCTTCTTAACAGCGCAGTTCTAGCTTTAGCATTGGGGCTCTTAAGGGTGCCAGAACTTAGCTACAGCAAGGAAGCGAACTTTGTCGGCCGACTGCGGCCGCACCCGCTTGTCGGCCGCGCGGGCCTGACCCTCCTCGGCCACCGTACTTTGAATTTTGACTAAATTGTGTTGCACTTTGACCTTTGCTAAGACGGTCCCGAGAACCGATATGGCAGATAATAGTAAGTGTAAACCCCACATAAACACGGCCACCTAGGAGTCCGAAATTGCAGTTGATCATTGCTTGCCTATGTCCATTCTTTATTATACAGAAGTAACAGGCGGTGACACTGACAAGATTAGTGATAATGGTACCAGTGACCGTGCACGTGGAAGTGCTAATATGGGTCAGGCGGAGGATACCAATAAAGGC